>JAOTSS010000036.1 GCA_029864805.1 Candidatus Nitrosopumilus sp.
AAGATGAATTTCAAGAATCAAAAGAAAGTAATCGTAGAGATTTCTTAATTCAAGTTCAAGCATTTCAGGAATTAATTGGATTTTCTATAGGATTTGAAGACGTAAAAATTATTGGCTCTAATGGAAAAGTCTTTTTTTCTTTGGGAGGTAATAGTGATGAGAATTTTACTGAAAATCCATTTTTCCAAAGAGGATTAACAGAATCTTTTATAGAATTTGAACCGGTTGAGTCTGGAAAGAAAATGGTTGTAGTTTCACCAGTTTTTGCTGATGATAGCAAAAAAGGTGATGAATCAATAGGGGTAATAATTTCAAGAATGAGAACAGCATCTATTGATAATATTTTGATCAATAGAAGTGGTTTAGGAGAAACAGGAGAGGTATACATTGTCAATGAACAGTTTTTGATGTTATCTGAATCTAGATTTTTTGAAGATGCAGTATTTTCACAAAAAGTAAATACTTTGGGAGTCCAAAAATGCTTCAATGAAGGAGAAGAACATGTAGGATTCTACACAGATTATAGAGATATTCCAATTTTTGGATCAACTTATTGTGCAAATGATTTAGGAATTGTTTTACTAGCAGAAATTGATGAATCAGAAGTGGAAAAGCCATTAATAATTCTACAAGAAAGAATTTTTCAAACAGGTATGGTAATCACTGCAGTAATGGGAATTGTTGCTTTTGTAATATCAAAATCCCTTTCAAGACCACTAATTAAATTGAAAAATGCAGCAAATAAAATTTCAAGTGGAAACTTTGATGTGAGAACCAAAATTGAGACAGGAGATGAAATTGGAGAATTGTCTCATGCGTTTGATTCAATGGCACAAAAGCTACAAGAGTCATTAATTGAAATTAAACAGAAAGAAGAGGTCATCAAACAGCTTGAGGGAGATATGTTGTTGAAATTTTCTCAACATGAACAAAATGATTGTGTAGGGGTAATTGATATGTCAGATTCAACTAGAATATCATCTAAATTATCTGATCGTGATGTCACTAAATTATATGAAATATTTCTAAACTTTATGGCAAAAATTATTCAGAAATACAATGGTCAAGTAGTAAAAAATATTGGAGATGCTTTAATGTTCAGATTTGCAAATATAGATATCAAAGATGAAAAGGCATTGAAAAATATCTTAGAATGTTCTTTATCCATGATAGAGTCTCACGGTAAATTACAAGAGCAACTAAAAGCAGAAAATATGCCTCAATTAGATTATAAGATAAGTTTAACATTTGGTTCTGTTAAGGTAGCTGAGAGTACTACTTCTAATATTAGTGATGTTTTTGGTCCAACAGTTAATCGATGTTTTAAGATTAATTCACTTTGTCCGAAAAATAGCCTGGTAATTGGTGAGAATATGTATAAAATTTCAAAGAAATTTGATGAATATGATTTTATTGAATTATGTGTCATTGAATTAAAGCAGAAATATGATTACAATGTTTTTGAAGTTAGAAGGAAAGGATTAGATGGATTTGGAAAGAGATAATCCTAACTAATAGGATTTACTTTTGTGATTTGAAAAACAGAAATTAGTTAGTTTTTTGAAAAACCAAATTTAGATTTCCAATTACTTTGTTTTTTAGATGGTTTCTTTGAAAGATTATCTAGTATATCATAAGTAATTGTAAATCCATGCCCTACTAACGTATCATCTTTTCCATAATTTTCTCTATTTAGCACAAATTCATCAGCTAAATCTCTAATTTTTTTGGTTTTTAGATCAAACAATCTAATTTTTTTACCATTTTCAAGTTTGATTATTGCATCCCCACTTAATCCTTGAATTGAAAAATTTTCAAAAAATCGAATTAAGCCATCTTTTTTTAATTCAATTACAGAATCATATGTGAGTTTTCCTCCATAGATTAAAATTTCACGTGCAGAAATTTTTACGTCATCTTCTACGTTAAGAACAATAACAGAATCTGCATCAACAGATACTGTATTCACAAGATTTTCAGCAATAACTTTTCCTTTAGGAGCTGAAACGTGTGTTCTATGCTCTTGAATTTGAAATATCCCGACTTTTCCTTCCGGATCTTCTACTCTAAACTTTCTACCAAAAACATTTCCAACTATGATATTTCCATTATCTGCAATAATTGTCGCACCATTATCAATTCTATATTTATTTTCTATAGGATCGATAAATTTGAAATCTCCTGAAGTAAGATGAATGTTTGATCCAAATTCCTGTGTCCATGAGGGACTTGTAATACTTCCTTGCATAATTATTGGACCGTCATAAGTTAGGTTTCCAGCCATAAAATTTCCTTTAATCGATAAAGCACCATTTGCTTTTCGTTCTAGTTCAATTTCTCCAAGAGTTTTTGATCCAAATAGTCTTGTTCCAGTTGTATTTGATCTGTTCAAAGCTGCTGCCCATTCTTCGGCAGTTTTCATTTCTTTTGATAATTCTTGACCTAGGATCTGATTTTTTCTTCTAATATCAGCTTCAGAATCACCAGAATATACTCTTGAATTTTTAATTTTTTCAATATCTGTATCTGGGTATTTTTTACCAATTTTAAGATCCTCGTATGCTTGTTTAATTTTGATAAATTGTTCGTTTTCTCCTCCACGATCTGAATGATATTGAAGTGCTAATCGTCTAAATGCATCTCTAATTTCCTTCTCTGTTGAGCCCTCAAGTATTCCTAAAATATCATAATTACTTTCCACCATTTTTACATCATCAAAATTAAATTTGCATATTCCTTATACTTGTAGGTTATTACATACAAAATATCAAGTATATGAAAAAATGAAAAAAGTTCGAAATGAACTACTTTACTACTAATACGGGAATCTTTGTTTTATGCATGACATAATTTGAGGTACTTCCAAGGAATGTTTCCTTAGCACCACCTACACCTCTTGCACCAATTACTACCATATCAAATTTTCCGTTTTTTGCAAATTTGACAATTTCAGATCCAGTATGACCACCACCAGTTTTGTATTTGAATGTGGCACCAGCCTTTTGAGCTTTGTTCATTGCAGGGCCGATTGCTTTGACAGCTTTTTTCTGTGCTTCGTCTTTCATTTTTTGTGTATATTTTATTCCTGCTGTTATCGGTAAATGAAATACATAGAATCCAGTGATTTCAGCATTCCCACCTTTTGCAATTTCAATTGCCCTATCTAGTCCTCTCATTGAGTTTGCAGAACCATCAAGAGGTACCAGAATTTTATTGAATTTAGCCATGTTTAAAATTCAGAACCTTCCAATATAAAAAGAGTCATTATTTCCAGCGTTGAAATTATAAAATATAATCAAAATTGGAAATTATACTTTAGTTTTTATACAAAAATCTATCAAAAAAGGAATTGTCAATAGCACAAATAACAAATAAACCAATTTCAATTCTGAAAAACTCAACAATTTCAGATGCAATTCGAATGTTATTGAATACAAAAATTAGTAGGCTAATTGTTGTGGATAATGGAAAACATGTGGGAATAATCACTGAGAAAGATATAGGATTGTTTTTATTTTCAGAAACCACAATACAAGGACTAGATGATATTCCTATTACAAAAATTATGAAACCAATTGAATTTGTAGACCAGGAATCAAATCATAAAGATTCAGCAAAAATTATGGTTGAAAAAGGAATTAGTTCATTAGCAATTGGTGTAAATGGAGAAGTCAAAGGGATTCTTACAAAAAGTGATTTAATATCATTTGTTGTCGAAAACTTTTCAGGTAAAAAGAAAGTTGTAGACTTTATGACTCATGATTATGAGTTTACACATTCTGCTGCTCCGTTGTATAAAGTTGTAAGAAAAATGTTAGAAAAAAAGATCTCAAGAATCATTGTGAAAAATCAAAATGAAGAACCAGTCGGAATAATATCATTTAGAGACTTATTTAGAATTTCGATAGAACTTGGTAGTGAAGAAGATTATTCTGGATTTAATCTTTCACAGAATATTAGACGAGGATTTCTATCTGAAGAAGGATTTGGGAATATTTCATTGGCAAGAGATGTAATGACTAAAGGGCTAATCACTGTAAAATTCAATGAAGATTTAGCTACTGCATGTGAAATTCTCTTGGAAAATAATGTCAGCGGTTTAGTAGTACTTGATGGCAATAACAGTATTTCAGGAATTTTTAGTAAGACTGATGTGACAAGAGCTCTTGCGTCAATATGAAATGGCATTTTGATGATTTTATTTATGGTTCAATTGATGGTGCTGTAACAACTTTTGCTATAGTTGCGGGTGTAGTTGGAGCATCATTATCTCCAGGAATTATTTTGATATTAGGATTTGCAAATTTATTTGCAGATGGATTTTCAATGGCTACTGCAAATTATCAAGCATCAAAAGCACGAAATGAGTTTATTCAAATGAAGCGAAGACAAGAAGAATGGGAGATTGACAATCTAGCAGAACAAGAAAGAGAAGAGATTAGAGAGATTTACAGGGAAAAAGGATTCAAGGATGAATTACTAGAAGATGTTGTACGAATTATTACATCTAGAAGAAAAGTTTGGGTGGATACCATGATGAAAGAAGAATTAGGGTTAATTGAAGATGAAAAGAATCCATTAGATAGTTCTGTGAGCACTTTTATTGGTTTTAATATAATTGGATTAATTCCATTAATTCCATTCATGATCTTTATGATGATTGGAATTGATCCAAATTCAGAAGCATTTACTTATTCTACAGTATCAGTTCTTGCAGCATTTTTTCTAGTAGGAATGATTAAAGGAAAAATTGTCAAAAAATCAATGATACGTTCAGGAATTATTACATTAACCATTGGTGGTATTGCAGCAATTGTTGCATATATGGTAGGATATGGATTAAATTTTTTGGTTTCTTAGGATTTACAATAAATGTCTGAATTAAAGCGTCACATGGGACTTTTTCATCTTACCATGTACGGTGTAGGTTTGATTTTAGGTGCTGGCATCTATGTCTTAATTGGAGAAGCTGCAGGATTTGCTGGAAATTCAATGTGGATTTCTTTTTTGTTAGGTGCTATAGTTGCATTATTTGCAGGATTAAGTTATTCTGAACTTTCAGCTTTGTATCCAAAAGCAGCTGCAGAATATACTTTTGTAAAAAATGCATTCAAAAATAATTTTTTTGGTTTCATAGTGGGATGGTTAACTGCAATTACATCAATCATTGTTGCCGCAACTGTATCTTTAGGATTTGGAGGTTATCTAACACAGTTTATTGATTTGCCAATTACAATTGGTGCAATTATTCTGATTATAATTTTATCAATTGTTAATTTTATTGGAATTAAAGAATCTACATGGGCAAATACAATCTTTGCGATTATTACTGCTGGAGGATTAATACTTATCATTTTTCTTGGATTTACCATTGAACCGATAGAATCAGTTAATTATTTTGAAGCTCCAAATGGAATTACAGGAATAATTCTTGCATTTGTTTTGATTTTTTTTGCATTTATTGGATTTGAAGATATGGCAAATGTTGCTGAAGAAGTAAGAAGGCCTCACAAGATTATTCCTAGGGCCATAATTTTATCAATTGTGATAACTGGAATAATTTACATTCTAGTTTCATTATCAGTTGTACGAATTCTAGATTGGCATGAATTAGCAAATTCTTCTGCGCCACTTGCTGATGTTGCATATACGGTTTTAGGCACAAATGGAAGTGTAACTTTATCATTAATTGCGTTATTTGCTACTGCGAGTACTGTTCTCATTACTCTAGTTGCAGGTGCACGAATAATCTATGGTATGGCAAAAAGTAATTCATTACCACAGTTCTTGGCCAGAATTCATCCTAAAACAAAGACTCCATGGATTGCAGTAATTGGAATAATGATAACATCTGTTGGATTTGCATTTGTAGGTGATATTGTAATTATAGCAAACATTGTTGTTTTTGCGGTAGTTATAACATTTGCAACAATAAATTTGGCAGTCATCGTTTTAAGATATACAGAACCTGTTTTGGAGAGACCATTTAGAGTTCCAATTAATATTGGAAAATTTCCCATTTTACCATTATTTGGATTTGGAACAACAGTTTACATGGCTTTACAGTTTGAAATTGAAGTTGTGCTTGTGGGTTTAGCAATTATTGGAATTGGTGCAGTTTTCTACAAGATTTTTAAAAATTCCATGGCTAAATCAAATGACATATCTCAAATTTGATTTTTAAAATTAGTTTTAATAATTTAGTTAAATCCAAATAATAAATGGTAACAGAATTTGATGCAATTCCTACATTAGCTGATATTTTGGTTTTAATTATTCCATCAATGTTACTAGGTAGAATTTGTAAACATTTTAGAATTTCTGAAATAATTGGTTTTGTAATTAGTGGAATAATCTTAAGTCCATTTGCATTAGGAGGATGGATACAATTTTTTTGATAGACCAATTGTAGAATTAAATGAATTAATGTTATCGTTTTGGCAAATAGCCGGAATTATAATTTTATTTTCAGCAGGGCTTCATTTTACTTTTTCTAGTTTAAAGCAAGCAGGAATACAAGCTATTATTATTGGTACAGCAGGAGTGATTGTTCCATTATTACTTGGATATGGAATTTCTATTTTATTAGAAATTGATTGGATGGTTACAATGATTATTGGTGCAACACTGAGTGCAACAAGTATTGCAGCAGCTGTAACCATTTTGAATGAGTTAGAAAAGGAGGAAACACAAGAAGGTAATATCTTGGTAAATGCTGCAGTACTTGATGATGTTTTAGGATTAGCAATTTTATCATCTATTATTTCAATTGTAATTGTACATTCGCTTCCGTCTTTGGAGACAATATTGTTTGAGATTTCAGAATCATTGATTTTATGGGTTGTTCTTCTATTGTGTTCTGTATTTTTGTTACCCAAGATAGTTTATGTTGTAGCAACTATGAGACCTAACTCCCTTGAATCTAGAGGTACAAAACAAGCAACTGCATTAGGTTCAGCATTTGGTATAGTAGCAATTGCTGCAAGTATGGGTCTCAACCCCATAGTTGGAGCATTTACAGCAGGGATGGGGCTTGCGGGTTCAAAGTTAGCAAATCAGGTTAAGGAATTTGTTGGAAGATTGCAAATTATTTTTGCTCCATTTTTCTTTGCAATAATTGGCACACATATTGATATTTCAAATATTTTGAATGTAGATCTAGTCTTATTTGTTGTAATTTTAATAATTGCAGTTATTGGTAAAATTTTAGGCTCTGGAATTCCAGCAATCGTATTACTCAAAAATAAGAATAAAGGTTTACAGATAGGATATGGAATGATTGTCAGAGGTGAAATGCATTCATTACTGCAGGATTGGATTAGGTTATGGAATTATTTCAGAAAATATTTTCTCAACACAAATTTTTGTTATATTAGGAACTATTATTATTGGACCAATATTACTAAGACATTCTTTTAAAAAAGATGATATGATCTCAAATTCAATCTAATTCTTTTTGGATTTTACAAGTGCAGTTATAGCGATGCCAATACCAATAATTCCAGCTCCAATACCAATGTACCCTACATCCATTTGCTGTTTTGATTCTTGAAGTGAATTAACTGATTCTTTCAAATCATGAATGTCACCAATTAGTGCAGTGTGTCCGTCAATTATTTGAGTTAATGTAAGATCTGATGGTTCAGGAAATTCGATGTAAGCACGTTCTTCAACTTTTGGTGGATGCATCGACAAACTAATTGGGGTATCATTGATTGTTCCTAAAATATTTGCTTGATAAAATCCAGAAACGGTTGGATTGATAAATGCATAATATTTTCCTGGAATGTTATGATCAGGAGATAAAGGAAGAGTAATGCTTTCATTCTTGTAGATTAATTTTATTTTAACTGTTTTTTTTAAATCTGTAATTCCATTTTTAAAAACTTGATCTTCAAGTTTTAATTCAGGTTCAAGTGGACTGACATAGAATTCAATTGCATTAGTTTCACTAGAAACGACCGGTTCATTCATCCAACCTATCTCTACTCTATATTCCCCAACAGAGTCAACTGTATGTCCATATGCAATTCCTGCTAAACTTGGAATAATTAACAAAATGAATAAAACGGATTTTAATTTCAATACTAAAAAAAGTTAATTTGATTTTAAAAACCTTCTACTTATTTTCATTATAGGTATTTAATTTTGATAAGATTTTGAAATTTGTACCAATCAGGCATCAGCATACATTGATACTTCCCAAGCTGTTGGGGTTTGTGCAAAGGAAGTGTATTCTTTGTATTTTAGTTCAGAGTATGCATCAATAAAGTCTTTAGTGAAAACTTCTTCTAGGAATTTTGAATCACTAGTAAGGGAATCAAGTGCTCCTTTCAAAGATACCGGCAAAGTTCCAATATTGTATTCTCGTTTCTTTTCTGAAGAAAGTTTGTATACATTTTCTTCTACAGGATCACCAGGATCAGTTTTATTTTTGATTCCATCTAATCCTGCTAGTAATAATGCAGCTTCTAAGAGATAGATATTTGCAGTTGGATCAGGGACTCTATATTCAATTCTCTTACTTTTTTCCTGATTTCTATTATACATTGGAACTCTGATGGCAGTAGATCTATTTGCTAATCCCCAACAAACATTAACTGGCGCTTCAAAACCAGGAACAAGTCGTTTGTAAGAATTTGTTGTAGGGTTTGAGATTGCACATAAGGCTTTTGCGTGATTTAAAATTCCACCAATGTAATATCTTCCAATTTGACTCATTTGTGCTATTTCATCATCATAATCATACATTACATTCGTTTTTTTGTTCCATAAGCTTTGGTGAGTATGCATTGCCGATGCATTATCACCAAAAATTGGTTTTGGCATAAAAGTGGCAACCTTATTTTTTCTTTTAGCTTTGACTTTTACTAGGTTTTTAACTGCAATAACATTATCAGCCATGGTAATCATTTCATCATAAACTAAATTAATTTCACATTGACCTGATGTTGCTACTTCATGATGTTCAGCTTCAATTTTTATGCCAAAATAATTGTATAAATCATCACATACATCTTTACGAAAACCATTAAGAGTGTCTTTTGGTTGTGATGGATAGTATCCCTCTTTGATATCTATTGCAGTGCTCACATTTCCTTTTGCCCAAGGTGATTCTTTAGATTCTATTGAGTATCCAGAACCTCCACCAGAGTGGGTTGCAGCATAAGGAGATGGATAAACGTTGATTGTATCAAATACAAAAAATTCTATTTCAGGACCCCAATTAGTATGAGTCAATCCAAATTCTTTGAGTTTCTCTGATGCTTTACATGCGATACCTCTTGAATCTCGATTATATCTTGATTCTTTGTTTGTGTTACCATCATAAAGATCGCAAAATATTCTTGCATTTTTCCTATTGCCAGGATCATAATCGTTTGGAAGAATTTTAAATGAATTAGAATCTGGCATTAGAATCATATCAGAATTATTTACCGATTTGAATCCAACAATTGAACTTGCATCCAATTTTTCAAGACCGTTTATAAAACTATTTTTATCAATCGCATAGCTTGGCATTCCAACATTATGAAGTTCTCCAAAAATATCTACAAACCAAAAATCGATAAATGATATGTTTTCATCTTTAATAGTTTGTAACACTTGATCTGAGTTCACTGATTTATTTGATGAATTATTTTACTAATGTTGTTTAGTAAGATAGAATTGTCAAGATGGTCAGGTAAATTCTAAGATTCAGGATAATCATCTAGTGGATTTGATTTTTTAAAATTTTTCATCTCCTCATCAAAGAAGAATTTTTCAGTAAGTGCAGGCTTCAAATCATCTAACCAAATTGCATTTTCATCGTACTTTGCAAAAAACGGTACTTGAACCCAGTTAGGATTTCTACCTTGTAAAAATCTCAAAACGATTACTTTTTGATCCTGAAGATCTGCAGTTCCAATAACGTGTACTTTACCTGGAGTTGCAGACATACTAGGTCCACGAACAGTTCTTGCTAATCCACTAACCGAAGAATATGCTTTTTTGAAAATTTTATATGCATTTACTAAAGGAACACCAAAGTAATGTTGAGCACCTGTATCTCTAACTACAAACATGTAGTATGGAATACATCCTAATTGAACCTGTTTGGTCCACATTTTTGCCCACATTTCAGCATCGTCATTAATGTGTGCTAAAAGTGGAGATTGTGTTCTAATTATTGCTCCAGTAGATCTTATTTCTCTAATCGCGTTTTTGGCTGCATCCGTTGATAATTCATTCAAATGATTAAAGTGGCCCATTATTGCAAGATGTAATCCACTATCAACAATTTTTCGAAACACATCTAGCATTTCTTGAGAGTCAGAATCTGTCAAAAATTTGTAAGGCCAATATGACAAAGCTTTTGTTCCAATTCTAATTGTCTTCAGATTAGGAAGTTTTGCATCAATCAAAGTGTCAACATATTTTGAGAAAATTTTTGCTTTCATAATCATTGGATCTCCACCTGTAAACAGTACATCACTAATTTCTGGATGTTCTTTGACATATTGCACTAATTGCTCTCCTTCTTGCATTGCAAATTTCATTTCATCCATTCCCACAAATTGGGGCCATCTAAAACAAAAGCTACAATATGCATGACATGTTTGACTTTGACTTGGGAAGAAAAGACATGTTTCTTTGTATTTGTGTTGCATACCAAATAATTTAGTTCCATCTTTTAATTGTGGAACATTAAGTTCCATTTGGCCGGCAGGGTGTGGATTTAGTTGAAGACGAATTTCATTGGCAATGGCTGTAATTTCTTTTTTATCTAAATTATTTTTTAACGCAGTTGCCATTTTTTCATAATGTTCAGGTTTTAACATTCCTTTCTGAGGAAAAGTTAAGACAAACATAGGATCATTTGGAATATTATTCCAATCAATTAGTTGTTCAACAACATAGTTATTTGCCTTAAAAGGTAATACGTTTCCAACAACCTCCATTTCAAACTGAACTTCTTCTCCAAGATTCTGAATTTGTGGAAGTGTACGAAAATTAGATAAAGTGTATGATTTTAAAGATGGTGAATCATCCCATATTGTTTTCTGATAGGTCATTCTGTTATTAGTACAAACACTATTGTTAAATGTTATAGGTTTTTTACGCATAAAAGATTTAAAATTTTATAATAGTTTTATTAAAAATTCTAACAGAAATGAGGATTCAGGTTAATCTATGTATGAGAGAGAGAAATAGTAAAAGGGATCTAATTGGCTGAAGAAGTAATTGAGGTAGTGTCAGGGCAAGTAGACCAATTTCAGGGTATTTCTCAGCTTCTAACTTCATCTGAATCTCTTCAGGCAGCATTTATTGTATTAATTGTAGGTATTATTGGAATCATAGTAATTTATCGTACATTTTCAAAATTTGTAAAGAAGCAAAAATTGAATTATGTACGACCACACCTTTCAAGGTTTATCAGAGTGGTAATTTTACCGGTTTTTGCCATTATACTAATTACCTCAGTAAATTTCTACATACAATCATTTGCTCTGTTTGAAAATGACGTTTCAGTTTTTGCAGAGGAAAAACTATCTTCAAGTGAAACATTTGCGAAGATCCTCAATACAATAAACATTCTTGTTATTGGATATTCTATTGCTCATTTAATTCCAATAATACTTGCTAAAAAAGAAAAATCTAGTTTTGAGAAAGAAGATTTTGAATCATGGAAAGAATTGCGTGGATTTCCAGATGATGATAATGATCTTTTTCATAGATTCTACAAATGGGTTCCTCCAAAACATACACCAGATGAATTAAGTGATGAAGAGTTTAAAAAAAAATTAGAAACAGAAGAAGGAAGGAAATTTCTGGAAGAATTTAGAACAACAAAAGGATTGCCAATTGGGAGTTTTGAACAACTAGTTAAAGATCCATTTGAAGAATGGAAGATATCTGAAAGAGGAAAATATTTGACATATTATGATGATTGTATTTCTGGAAACAATGAATCTGGGAAAAAATTAAAACCTGGACAAGATATTGAAGAGATTTTTCCTATAGATACATGGAGAGAAGAAAAAAGATTTGGTAGTTTTGATCCAATAATACCTGGATCAAAACCTCCGGGTTATGCAAAAAGAAAAAGAAAAGATCTTCCAAAGTCAATTTCTCAAATTTTACCACTTGGAATATTTGTTGCAGTAATACTTGGAGTAATCAGTTGGTGGGGAATAGATTTGATAATACTTGCCACTGCTACAGGAGGATTAGCTATAGGTATAGGATTAGCCTTGCAAGAAACCATGCAAAATTATTTTGCTTACATATTGATTAGAAAAGATAAGATTTTTGCAGAAGGTGAGCGTGTTCAACTAGATACCGGATATAATGGATATGTCCATAAAATTACTCCCAGAGTAACTTTCATTCGTGATGCATTAAATGAATCATATGCAGTGATTCCAACAAGACAGCTTGTTAATTCTCAAATAATTAATTATTCAAAAGAAATCAAAATGGTGCCTGCAATTGTTGAAGTAGGAGTTTCTTATCTAAATAATCCTAAACAGGTAGCTGCAATTTTAGTTAAAATTGGCAAACGTGCTATGAAAGAGGTTATGGATGAAAGAGGAAGACATCTCATTAAACAACAAAGATGTCCTTACTTAGATAATAATAGACCAAGTTGTGGATGTGACAAAGATATTCATATCGACATAAATCAACCTGTTGTGAGATTTAACAAATTTAATGATTCATCACTTGATTTTTCATTATGGGTTTATGTTAGAGATTACGGCGCACAATTCAAAACTAAAACAGATATGAGAATTATCATGTATGAAGAGTTCAAGAAATACGATATTAGAATTCCATGGCCAATTAGAACGGTATACCAAGGAGATGAAAAACGGGAAAATGAAGAAATTCGAAAGCTTGATGAAGAAAGAAATCAAGTTATTGATAAATTTGGTATTGGAGATTTAGGTCGTGGAGGTGGTGAGGATTGATCTTCTCAAAACTTAAGAATCCCATCAAATCATATTTTCTTGATGAGTAATATTTCAATAATTTCAGGAAAATCTTCAGAGGATTTAGCAAAAAAAATATCTAGTAAAGTAAAGGCAAATCTTGTAAAATCAGAAATTAGAGTTTTTGCCGATGGTGAAAGCAAAATTACCCTAAATGGAAAATTATCTAAAAAAAAATCAGTGGTAGTACAGTCAATTTATCCACCAGTTGATACTAATTTGATTCAAGCACTATCATTGATTTCAAAAGCTAAAGAAATTTCATCTGAAGTAATCGCTGTAATTCCATACATGGGATATGCAAGGCAGGATAAAGAATTCTTACCTGGAGAAATTGTTACGATGAAAGTTCTTGGTAAATTATTCAAAGGTGCGGGTGCATCAAAAGTAGTAGCAGTTGACATTCATAGTTTGATAGGGTTTAAGCACTTTAGTATAAAGACAAAAAATGTAACTGCAATCCCAGATCTTGTGAGATATTTTAAGAAATTGAGGCTAAAAAATCCTCTAGTTGTATCACCTGATCAGGGTGGAAAAGAGAGAGCACGAGAATTTGGACGAGAATTTGGAACAGAGCATATTGCGTTAGAAAAAAAGAGGGATAGAAAAACAGGTAAGGTTCAGATTCAAACCAAAAATGTAGATGTTATAGAAAGAGATCTTATTTTAGTTGATGACATGATAAGTACTGGAGGAAGTATAGTCAAAGCTACTCAATTTCTTAAAAAACAAAAATGTAAAAGAATCTACGTTGCATGCACTCATGCTCTTTTAATGAATAATGCAGAAAATAAAATTAAGAAGGCAGGAGTAACAAAAATTGTCAGTACAAATACAATTCCGGGCAAAACGTCAATAGTAGATGTGTCAGATACAATTGCAAAGGCAATAGCGTAATGCCAGAAAGTTTTTTCATTTTATCTAAAGATAATCTTGAGCTTGCAACGGATGAGATTATTGCACTATCAAAAATGTATGATAGGTTCTCTAAAGTAAAAATTATTTCAAATCTAGTAATTATTCAATCAAAAACAAACTGGGAAAAGATTGCAAGACGTGCGTCATTTGTAAAAATTTCAGGTCAGATCTTAAGAAAAATGTCTGGATTGTTTTTAGATGAAGAAAATCTGGGAGTATTGAAAAATGCTAAAACCTTTGTTTGTAGAATAATAAATTTGTCATCAAATCAATTCAATATTCCTGAATTAGAAAGTTCAATGGGAGATATGATATCAAAATTTTCTCATGCAAAAGTAAAATTAGAAGATCCAGATATTACAGTGTATCTCATTTTTACTAATGAAGAAAACTTTTTTGGGTTTTCAAAAAGGGTCAGTAAGACAGATAGGCCAAAAAAGATCACAAAATACCCTCACGAATTAGATTGGAAATTAACAAGAGTTATGATAAATCTCATAGGAATGAAAGAGGGAGAAACGGTTTGTGATCCATTTTGTGGTACAGGTACAACGCTCTTAGAAGCTGAATCTATGGGAATTCATGGAGTTGGATTTGATTTTGATGAAAAGATGTGTAAGATTTCAAAAGAAAATCTCAAAGTAAATGGGTATAAATCCAAAGTTTTCAACTCAGATTTCCAAGAATTAACCAAAATTTCTCAAGATTTTGATGGGATTGTTACTGATTTACCCTATGGAAGATCCTCAAAGGCATCAGAAAAACCAGAAGAAATCTTAAAGAGGTTTTTTTCAACTCTTCCTAGACGTAAAAAAATTGCAATCATGTACAAAAAAGAATTAGACAATAAGTTGAGATTAAAGGGACTAAAAAAATATGAAATCTGTAGGCATAAAAGCTTGACAAGGACAATTCTAATAAAATGAAACTTGTATTCCTAGGAACATCAGCTGCACAACCTACCGAAAAGAGAGGACTATCATGTATTTGCTTAGAAAGAGATGGTGAAATTCTAATGTTTGATGCAGGAGAAGCAGCACAGATTTCTTATATGAAATCAGGTTTAGGATGGAATAAAAAAATGAAGATGTTTGTAACACATCTACACGGAGATCATTGTGTAGGAATTCTGGGATTGTTGCAAACAATGTCTATGCAAAACAGAACAGAAACATTAGAAATTTTTGGACCAAATGGAATTGAAGAATTTATTGCTGCAAACATAAAGGTGTTAAATTTTGGATTATCATTTCCTATTTTAATTACCAATATTAAAGAAGGAAAAGTTTTTGAGAATAAAAAATTTTCAATTTATGCTTGTAAAGCTAATCACTCAGTAACAGCATTTTCATATTTGTTTGAAGAAAAAGATAAACCTGGAAGATTCAATCTTGATGAAGCAAAAAAATTAGGAATACCGGAAGGAGAATTATGGAAAAAACTACAAAATGGAAATCAAATAGAAATTAATGGAAAAACAATAAAACCAGAACAAGTACTAGGAGAAAAACGTTCTGGCAAAAAAATTGGTATTTCAGGAGATACAATGCCTACTAAAGAATTAGAAAAGTTTTTTGAGAATTGTGATTATCTCATATTTGATGCTACATTTTTAGATGAAGAAAAACAAAGGGCGCAAGACACATGCCATTCCACTGCAAAACAAGCAGCAGCTATAGCAAAAAGTGCAAAAGTAAAAAATTTAGTTTTAACACACTTTTCAGCAAGATACAAAGATGAAGTCGGACATTTACAAGAAGCAAGCAAAATTCATGATTCCGTAATTACTGCAAGAGATCTTTTAGAAGTAGAAATTAAATAAAATGTTTGAATTAATTAAAGATAAAATTGACGATATTAAGAAAGTTGTATTTGTAACAGGAGCTGGAATTTCTCAAGAAAGTGGAATTCCAACTTTTAGAGGAAAAGACGGATTATGGAGAGATCATGATGCAATGAAATTAGCAACAATTGATGCATTCTATGATAATCCAAGATTGGTTTGGGAATGGTATAATGAAAGAAGAGCGAATATCTTTGCAGCAAAGCCAAATCCTGGGCATAGAGCTATTGCTGAGCTAGAAAAATATGTCAAAGTAGTAGTTTTAACACAAAATATTGATGGACTTCATCAAAAGGCAGGAAGTTCTCAAGTATTAGAGCTGCATGGAAGTATCATTAAGATCAAATGTTCAGTTTGTAATTTTAAAGAGGAAATAACATCTGAAATTTTAAAAGTTCCACCTTTATGCAGATGTGGAAATATTCTACGGCCTGATGTAGTATGGTTTGGAGAATCATTACCACAAGATGTTTGGCAAAAAGCCATGGTTTTAGCAAGTCAATGTGATTTAATGGTAATTGCTGGTACGTCACTAGTTGTGTCTCCTGCAAACACATTGCCTATCTATGCGAAACAAAATAATGCATTACTGATTGAAATTAATCCAGAGAATACTGAAATGTCATCAGAAATGGATTTGATTATAAGAAACACAAGTGCTATTTCTTTACCCAAGTTTGTAACTCTATTTAAAAAAAATTAGTTTATTTTTGTTAAAATACACTGTTAATAATTGAATTAAACAAATCATCAGTAGATTAAACACTGATGAAGAAACTAAACCATAGTCCTGATGACCAAGAAGCATATCTACAAAATAAGGAAATCTGTAGAATCATTTACAATTGTTTCCAATATTGAAATAAAGTGTATACTAAAATTTTCTTTTTCTGCAGTTTAAATTACAATATTAACATTATTTGGTTTTTCTAAGATTAGAATATTGACATCATGATCAGATTTCTGTTTTGAAGATAGAGAAAATTGTTTCGTATTTTATTTAAAAAATAATTTGTGTTGTAGTTGGATTAGTATGAAACAGATTATAAACCAGTTGATTTTGAATTTTATGAAGTTGAGTTAGTCACAAAGATATTCTTAATAGATTCAATAGGATTAAAATTAGAAATTTCTTCATTAATTATTTTTTGAGAAGATTTTTTTGCTTCAGAAATTTCAGTAGAAATTTTATTGCTAGTTTGACTTATTTCATCAGAGATGGTTTCACTTGTTTTATCAATTATTTTATCAATGGAGCCATTAATTCTTTCTTCAACTGAGTCTGAAGCTTTAGAGCCAAAATTTGATACGTCAGTTTTTAAAGAATCAATTACGCTTGCAGAAGTTGAGGGAAACAGAACATCTATTTCATTAGAAAATATCATGCCTCCTAATATCAAAATACCTGCAATTATGCCTAATTTTATGAACATTTGATAGTTATTCAAAAAAATGATTTTAGATTCATACTAAAAAAAATAGTCAAAACAGAGTGAATTTTCTTAACTAAGTTTTGCTAATTTCCTAAAACAATCCAATCAATTATTTCATCAATATTTGAGGAAGTAAAAATTACTTTAATTGGTCCTAAGGGAGATTCTTCTGCTTCTTCACAAATTGCTATTTGTTCAACAAAGGCTGCCTGTTTATTAAGATAAAACCAAGTTGTGTTATTATCCAAATTTTTTTCAAGATAACGACGATAGGTATTTTGGGATTTTTTTAAATGAATTGTTTCATAAATTTTTTCAAATGATCTTAATTCTTTTGACTGTGCTGTAATTGAAAAATGTTCAATTTTGATTATTGAATATGGGAAAATATTTGAAATTGATTTTTGAACTTTCTCAGGATCTTCAGAAGGGTTTAATGTAGTTGTCATTTGAATTATGCAATTGATATTTGGGATTTTCATTCTATCCAACTTTGAATAATTTCATAGGCATTTTTAATTAATTCATCTTTTGTCAAACCAATATTTGATATTGCATAATCAGATAAAGCAATTGAATTGCTAATTCCGACTCCTAATTCACGATTGTCTCTTTCTTCAAAATGTTTCTTTGTTTGTGGATCATCTGATCTTCCTCTTTTTTGTAGAAAATCAAATCTTGTATCTGTAGAAGCATGAATTGCCAATAGTTTTACAGTGCCATATTTTCTTAGTACTTGTATTTCATCATTTGATCTTACTCCATCTACCAGTATCACGTCAGCTATAGAAGATTCAATTTGTGGTTTAACTAATTCCGCTATTGCACCTGGACCATTTTGCTCTCTTAGTTCAAGCATTAGTTTCCCAAGATTTGATCTTGTTAATTCTAAATTTCTTTTTTTTGCTTCTTCTCTAACAGCATTTCCCATATTGATAATTTTGTAACCTTTTGATTCCAAACCTTCAGCAATAGTGGATTTTCCGGCACCAGGCATGCCTGTCAGGCATACGATTAGTTTTGTCAATATATGGCAAAAATGAGACTCGTCTATGAAGTTACCGGAAATTATTATAAAGATATATCAAAGAATGATGTGATGCGAACTTTTGTAGCGGTAGAAATTTCAAATAATGATGTTATTCATTCAATAAAAAAAATTCAAGATAAAATTAACATCGACGCAAAAGCTATTAATTCAGAAAGTTTACATTTTACATTACAATTTTTAGGGGAAATTTCAGATGATGTATCTGAAAAAATTATTAATGCTCTTAATACAATTGAATTTTCAAGTTTTAAGATTAATTTGAAAGGAATAGGTGCATTTCCTAAACCTAAATTTCCAAGAGTGATTTGGATAGGTACTGACGAGAATGGAGGTAATATGTTAATTCAGTTAGCAAAAAAAGTTGAAAAAGTATTAGAACCTTTAGGATTTTTTCCTGACAAGCCATTCAAACCTCACATCACAATATTTAGGATTAAAAAGAAGATAGGGGACATTACAAAAGAATTGAATAGTCAAAAAATGATAAATTTTGGCATTCAAGAAATAACTAGTTTCAAATTAAAAAAAAGTGAACTTACATCTACTGGACCAATTTATTCTGATTTAAAGGAGATTAAAGCAAGAAAATGAAGGAAATTATTAGTAAGGTATCCAAAAATGTAATTCCGTCAAAAACAATTGAGAAATCGAAGAAGGAAATTGCTGATCTAGCATTCAAGTTAGTGGAAAAGGAAATCGAAAAATATCCAGAAGTTACAGGATTGGAATTTGGAGGATCATTTGCAAAAGATACCTGGCTACCGGAAGGCGCAGACATAGATATTTTTGTAAGATTTAAAAAATCTACAACAGAAGAAAAATTCGAAAAAATTTCAAAAAAGATAGGTTTCAACTCATTAAAAAAATATTTTCCTTATGTCAGGTATTCTGAACACCCATATGTTGAGGCTAAAATTAAGGACACTAAGATCAATCTAGTCCCATTCTATGATGTAAAAATTGGAGAATGGAAAAGTGCCGCAGATAGATCAACATTTCACACAAAATTTATGCAAAAATCATTAACATCAAAAATGAAAAATGATGTAAGAATTCTCAAAACATTTCTAAAATCAAATGGAATTTATGGTGCAGAAATTGCAAAACAAGGGTTTAGTGGATATGTATCAGAGGTTTTGGTTTTACATTTTGGAAGTTTTGAGAATATCATAAGATCAATATCAGAAATTAAAGAAAATCAAGTTATTGGAAAAACTTCAAAGAGATTTGAAACACCAATTGTAATAATCGATCCTGTTGACAGTAACAGAAACTTAGCTGCTGCAATATCTAATGAAAATATTGGGAAATTGATTCTAATTTGTAGGGCCTTTAAAGATAAAAGCACTTTAGAGTTTTTTAGGAATAAAAAATTAGGAATTGCAAAAAAGTATTGGGATAACTTGTTAGTGATAAAATTTAATTTTAAAATCAGAAGTCCAGATATAATATGGGGGCAGATAAAGAGAGCTACGTCATCATTGTCTACACAATTAGAATTGGGTGGATTCAATGTATTAAGAAGTAAATCTCATACGGATCAAAAAAATGAAGCTTGTCTGTTTTTCTTCTTGGAATCATCAAAGATTAATCAAATTTATCCAAAGAATGGGCCAGATTTTTTTAGGGAAGACAGTTCGAAGAGTTTTATTTCCAAAAATCTTGAAAATACAGAATTAATGTGGATAGGAAATAATGGAAAAATAATTTCTGTAGAAAAGAGAAAGCATACAGATGCAGTCAAATTTATGTCAGAATTTTTGAAAAAAAATCTTAAAACGGGCATACCTAAAGGTCTTCAAAGTGATTTCAAACAAGGTTACAAGGTTTCAGTAGGAAAGAAAAATCTAAGCAAATCAATTAAAGAGGTTGCAAGTGAGTTGATTTCAACAGATGACACATTTGTTTATTTCAATTAAGAAACTTTCTGATAAACCATATTCAAAAATTCTTGGATACCCAAAAGCTACTAGTCGTCAAATAAAATCAAGAATTAGTGAGTTAGAAAAATTAAAAATTAGATCAATTTCGTTTGTGGGTCCTACAAAAATTGGTAAACTAGCTATTTTGGGTAAAGGATATGTCGGAGTTGTAGTTCTTGCGAAAAAAAATAATAAATTAGTTGCACTAAAAATCAGAAGAACCGATTCGCAAAGAAAAGAAATGAAAAAAGAAGCAACTTTACTGAAATTAGTAAATTCTGTGGATGTTGGGCCAAAGATGTTAGTTGCTAGCAAAAATTTTTTGGTGATGGAATATCTAGAAGGAGTTAAAATTAGTGAATGGATTTATTTGTTAAAAGGTGTAGGAAGTGCAAAGCAATTAAAATCCACAATCAGAAAAATTCTAGAAGATTGCTACAGATTAGATCAATTAGGCTTTGATCATGGTGAATTAAGTAATATTTCCAAACATGTCATAGTAGGAAAGACAAAGTCCACTTTAATTGATTTTGAAAGTTCCAGTACTACGCGAAGGCCATCAAATGTTACATCTATTACTCAGGCATTTTTTATTGGATCAGGGATTGCAAAAAAGGTCCAAAAAATTTACAAAAATCCACCCAAAGAAAAAATTATTGAAGCACTAAAACAATACAAACAAGAAAAAACAAGAGAAAGTTTTGATGAGTTATTAAAAATTCTGAAATTATGATGGGATTGGCAGGATTTGAACCTGCGACCACTAGTCCCCCAGACTAGTATCATACCAAGCTAGACTACAATCCCTTGTTTCAGAGGCACAAAATGAAATTATTAAATCGTCGTATTGATTTA
>JAOTSS010000117.1 GCA_029864805.1 Candidatus Nitrosopumilus sp.
GAATTCGTAAACAAGAAGCCGTTATATGTTCAGGGAGTATTTTGGGATCAATTTGAATTCAAAGAGAAAAAAGTCAATGCAGGAAGAATTGCAATGAATCAGGTGTTGACAAATGGTGGAACTATTCAAGATGCAAAGGATGCATACAACAAAGCTGCAGCCACTAAAAAAATTGAATTAATAGAAATGAACTCTCAGTTTAACATAAAACATAATCTGGCAGATTATAGAGAACAGCAAATCTTCAACTCTACAGGACAAATCCACATATCACCTGTAACACAGACAAAACTAGCCACCTTTTATTCAGACTATAAAATACAGCCCAGTTACATGATTGCCAATTCAGATGCAGTAATATCCGAGACTAATTCCAACACAAAATGCAATGAAGGACTCGTGCTAGTATCACGTGTAACCTCGAATGGTCAATCTTGTGTCGATGAAAGTATTGCTAAAAAATGGATAAGTGAGGAAGTTAATGGAATTGTCATTTCAGACGAGGTGACATCTCTTTCCAAGATTCAAGTAAATCCTGGGACAGACTGTAAAGAAGGACATCAGGTGGTTTATGACATTGCAACATCAGAATACCAGTGCGTTTTAGAATCAGTCGCAAAAGAAATGATAAGCAATAACACTGCAGAAAATCATACTCTTATTGATTACATTCTCAATAAGGACAAACTAAAGGCGTATGGGGACATAATATATCAAGTAAATCAAGAAATTTTGAGAATTTACGATGAACATGAGATCAAAAAGAAAACACAAGAGTCAAAATACAATGAGAGTCTTGAAAACGAGAATTTAGTGGCAAAACAGAAAATACGAGAAATTATCAATGAATACAAGATTGGAAACATCACAAGAGAGGACGTGACCAAACAAATTTCAGAGATAAGGGATACAAAGAATGCCAATAAAGAAAGAATATTCCAAGAAAAAACAGATGCAGCAGATGGACTTGAATTAGAACTAAAAGACAGAATATTAGAAGCAGTGAAAGGATATGAGAACAATTCTGATATTAACGTGGATTGGAATTATCTGAACAAAACATCAGGTGTTATGTCAACTGTAAATGATGATGACATCACCAAGATTAGCAAAATATCCTTCTCAGGTAAAGATGAGGTGTATCTGGAAAATATTGACGTAATCAACTCTTTTGGCCAAAGGTTTGATGAGATTAAATCCAATCAAATTTTGCAAGTTGCAGCAGACATTACAAACCCACATGATTTCAAAAATAATTTTGTGTACATGGTAGAGATAACAAATGAGGGTGATATCCCAGTCCAATCTGCAAAATGGATGACTGGTACACTAAATCCAAGTCAAACTCTTAATGTCAGTCTGTCCTGGATTCCAGAAGAAACAGGGATGTTTAATGCAGCCGTATCTGTTGGTACAGAAATAGATTCAATTTTACATGTAGATGATATTAAAATTAATGTAAATCCAGAAGTAGATGTATCTGATAAGGATTATTGTAAAAAAGGGCACGAATTACTTTTCAAATACTCAGATAATTCTCCAATCTGTGCAACCCCAAATACTGCATCAAAGCTGATCAACATTGGATTGGCATTTGATTAAACATAAAAAAAATTTTGGAAGAAAAGAAGATCAAGAAATCAGGGGAGTATGACTAGTGCAAATTTTTCCTTTTGACTATATTCAAAGCACAACGTGCATGGGGTTAGGACAGAGTGGTGAAAATTAATGTGCCTGAAAGAGTTCCCTAACAAGTTCTTGATGGTGACACCGATAAGGAAATCTAAGAAAATGATTTGAAATTTTTGAATATGTTAGTTTAGATTTTAAATTCAAAATAGCTTAAAATATTCAAAATCTAAACCGAGCATCGCTCCCAATAGAAAAATGACAATTCGTCATTATTGTTTATTCCTTAATTTTTTCATGACATCTATCCACTTCCCTTCATTTTGGGCCATGGCATTTTCATAAAGAAGCTCAAAGGTCCATGACATGATCTCGCTCCAAATTGCCTTTAACGACTCATCATCAGTCCACAGAACACTGGTTTTGACAGCATTCATTGCAAGGATATGATTTGCGTTGTTGGCAGGATTTTTGCCCCATTTTGCTAATACTCTATCACAAAATTCCAATATCTCCGGTTTTGTGAGGCTAAGTTTGTCAGGTTCAAATTTTTCCTTTTTTGC
>JAOTSS010000082.1 GCA_029864805.1 Candidatus Nitrosopumilus sp.
CTTCGAAATTTGAGCTAATAGTTTCTGGACCATAATCTGACATCTGATCATCGACTACTACGCCGCAACCAGAACAGATGATTTCACCGTTCTGCATGTCATCCACTAATGTGGATTTACATTCAGGACAGTTTTGTTTTTCTAGTATGTTCATTATTTTCTTCTCCTAAATTTTTTTGGTTTATTGACAGGAGATTGCTCTGTTGTGTAAACGCTTTTACCAATGAATTTTTTTATACTGTTTGTTAATGGCGTTGCTGATGCAAATGGTCTATTTATTGGACCAATCATTTCGTTTACTTTTGCAACTCTAGTTCCCTTCTCGTCACAGAGTATCTGTCCTTCAACTAATTCTTTAGATAGTTGAATGATTACCCTGCCACTACCGGCTAGGTGCATTATTTCGCCTACCTCCTGCAATTAAACATACCAATCATGATATTGTTATCATAGACTTCTGTCAACTTTACTTTAGCTAAGAGCTAGAATTGATTTTATCTTGATTGCTTGCTTCTTTTTGATACAAGTTTTTCTGAAATCTTGTTGAGAATTTTTGTCTTTGAAGATCCCTTTGGTAAGATGATGTATCCTGACCTGACAAAGGGTCGTTTTGGGAATCTAACTTTGTCATCTGACTCTGTTATTTCAAATCCCGCAGCTATAGTCGCATCCATTAACTCTTTTAATGATGGATCAAAAACACATCTCTCTAATCCTACACGTCTGCCTTTTGATTTTTTTAAATTTTTGTTGAAATAATCCAACCAGATTACGATGTGTTCATAATCTTTCATTTTATTCCTTTACTAAAACTGCGTTAACTATTCCATTCTGTCCTGGTTTTGAAACAACTTTGCATTTACCTTCTTGTGTTTCAAGTATTGCTCCTTTTGTAATAATACCTCTTCTTTTATAATCATTGTTTGTTGCATTATCTAATACTTTGAGAATTTTTGTTTTCTTTACTTTAACATCCCCTGTTGCTAGATTAACAAAATCAATTGATTTCAATGCTGTTTTATTGTTATTTCCACGAACTCTTCTTGTAATAGTTATTTGAGCTCCGATGTTTGGTTCATTTGGGTATCTATCCGTTTCATACTTTCTTCTAATTCTTAGCGGATGCCTTCTGCCCCCGGTAATTTTACTTGTTGCTAAATTCTCTACTGATTTTCTCACAAAAAATTGTCTGAATTACTCTAATTTATACAAAACGCAAAAAATTAGCCGTGATTATTTTTTCTTAATTTATTTTTGAAACTATTTCCTGTATTGGATTTGTCCTACTCGCTGTTTTTCTGACTTTAGAAAACAGTCTTTGTTTTAGATCTTCTACATCCCCTTTAATCCCAAAATATTTTTGGAATTTTTCTGTAGTGCTGTAAATCTTTAATCTTCCAACATTTTGATGACTGATGTAATCTAATTGTCGAAGTTCTTTTAGATGTGAATATACTCCAGAACCTCTTGTCTCTACAAGTTGTTTTGATGAAATTGGTTGCATGTATGCAATGTATGACAACGTCTTAAGTGTAGCATTTGGAAGAACTGGTTTTGAAGCATATCTTTTAACAGTTGAACTGTATTCTGGTTTTAATTGCATTACATATGACCCATCTGGTAGTATAACTACTTCCAGTGCTTTGAAGGCATTCTTGGTTTTTTTCATGATATTCTCAAGTAATTCTTGCGTTTTGGTCCTAGATTCTGTACCTGATGCTCTGATAATATCTTCAAATTTAAGCGGTCTGCCTGCTGAGTAAAGTGCTGCTTCTATTCTAGCAGTTGCCTCATTCATATTCTCGATTTTAGCCAATTATCCCTACTCCTCTAAACTCTAGTTAAAGAAGTCTTTTCTCCATTTTTGATTAGTTTGTTAATTCTTCTTTTATCAAGATGATTTTGATGTCATCTTCTATTTGTTCAAGATCTACCTTTTGGTCTCTTGCTAGAAATAATATTGCAAAAAAGCATCTTATTGAATCAACTTGATCTAATTCTGAAATGATATCTTGAAGTAATCCAAATCCTGACAGCGAGATCTTTTTCATCACTAGGTCTTCATATTTTCCTATGATGCTTTCAAGTGAAATGAAATATTCTTGGAAGTCAGGTGCTACAATTGGTTCAATCTCTATCTGTTTGTTTCTCCTCGACTGGGGATTTGCAATGGCTCCAATAAGATTTTGAAGTAATCCTAACAAATCATCTAATGAAACTGGGTATGTAGATTCATGTCTATAGGGAATATCTATTAATTCAATATCTACATCTGTTCTTTGATATATTGGCTTTTTTTCCATTGCAGCTTTTTGTAGTGCAAAAATACTTTCAACTTTCATTCTGTAAATTAGTGATGATGATAATGCCGCCATTCCTGCTACTTTAAGATCTTTCTTTCCTGTTTTTTCAAGAATTTTTATCAATAAATTTAAAATTTGAATTAGATCAATTTCCCATACATCTTTTTTGGCAACAGATGATGGACTAAACAGAATGTTTACTGGTTCTTGAGAAATACTATTGGGGGTTTGCGTTTCACTCACATGGTGATTTTCTTACCTATTCAATAATATCTAATGGCTCTATTTTTTTCTCACTTCCAGTCAACTCTTATATTGTTCAGAAAAAAAACACCTTTATGAAATCTGCTAGAATCACAGGTCCAAACGAACCACTAACAGTATCTGAATCTGAGACTCCAAAACCTCAAGGAAGTCAGGTTCTACTTAAAGTAAAATCTGTAGGTGTATGTCATAGTGATTTGCACTTGTGGGAAGGAGGCTATGATTTAGGGGATGGGAATTTCATGAAAGTTACCGACAGAGGAGTGAAATACCCTGTAACGCCTGGACATGAAATTGTTGGTACCGTAGAAGATCTTGGCGATGATGTTTCTGGCATATCTAAAGGAGATGAAGTTCTAGTTTTTCCATGGATTGGTTGTGGAAACTGTCCTGCATGTAAAGTTGGAAATGAAAATCTTTGCGATACTCCAAAATCATTAGGTGTTTTCCAAGACGGTGGTTATTCTGATTATGCGTTAATTCCAAATTATAAGTATTTAGCTAAACTTGATGGTGTTAATCCTGACTCTGCCACTTCACTTGCTTGCTCTGGTCTTACTGCATACAGTGCTGTCAAAAAAGCAAATGAGAATTCTCCAGAATTTCTACTAATAATTGGTGCTGGTGGTTTAGGATTAATGGCAATTCAAATTGCAAAAGCAATAACCAAAGCCAAAATCATTTGCATAGACAATGATGATAAAAAGTTTGATACTGCAAAAAAAATGGGTGCAGATTTTGTTGTTAATACAAGTGTGTCTGGTTCTTTGTCTAGCGGGACTGGAAGTCCTGTTGATAAAATAATTTCTATTTGTAATGGTAAAGGAGCTGACAGTGTTATTGACTTTGTAAATGCACCTCAAACTGTAAGAACTGCATTAGGTGCTATACGAAAAAGAGGAAATATTGTTCTAGTGGGATTATTTGGGGGATCTCTTGAAATATCTCTCGTCACAATTCCGCTCAAATCTATTGTTATTCAGGGTGCATATACTGGAAATTATACTGATATGGTGGAGCTCCTTGATCTTGCAAGAAAAGGAACGATTAACCCTATTATATCAAAAAGGTATTCCCTTGATGAGGCAAATACTGCTTTAGGGGATCTAAAGGCAAGAAAAATAGTTGGTCGTGCCGTAATTAATCCTTAGTTTGAATAACCACTACAAATATTATAAAATAATAAAATTGAACCGTGATTTTGAATATGATGATAATCTGTGAAATCACATTATTCTTCTAAACAAGTAATTCATCACTGACCCAACTATTTATCGCTCAGTCTAATCTCTAAAAAAATCAGATCTTTTTAAATCGGCTTACTATTTTTTTATCTGTTGAATGAAAAAAACAATGAAGAGAATCTAAAAATAAATTAAAGATACATGAAGTTAATTTGTAAACTATCCTAATTTAGAAAACTCTTCAAATGTAATCTGGCCATTATTTTATGTATCAAAACATTTCTTGCTATTGGGAGAATTTGATAAAGCAAAAGATGACTATTAAAATCAAAAATGATGATCCAACATAAATTTAAGTGGAAAGATTTATGCATTTTCAATTTTTGGTTGATTCGATATTTCACATCAAATTTTTAGGGCTAGTTCATTCTTCTAAAATCCAACCTGATTTTAAAACTGTTAGGTCTTTATCTTCTCCAACTCCCGTGGCAAATCTCCAAATGATAGGCATGCCTGTATCCATCTTTTCTTTAATTTTCAAAAGTGACTCTATCTCTGAATCCAGATTCTGATCCGTATTGCCATGTTCTTTACAAAACTTGCATTTTTCATCAAGTGTGATTGGTTCTGATTCTATCAACGGATATGCTCTACACGCAAGCGGCCTATCTTCATAAATTTTGCATGGAAATCCACCATGTGGTGATTTATTTCCACTAGTAGTATCTAGAAAAGGGCAAGTGTTACCATTTTTTTCAATTCCCATCATTTGATATGCTAAAATTTTAATTGACAAGGAATTTTTTTCTGAAGAAACACCAATTCTTGGAAGAATTTTGATGTGTGTTTGATTTAATTTTGAAATATTTTCAATTTTTTCTTTTTCTTCGGGAAGTATTAAAACACCAATTTTTCCAAATTCTTTACTTGGATAATACTCTCTCTCAATACAACATTGAGCGCATTCATCAATACATTTGAATTTCACATATTGTTTTCATCATATTGAATAAAATCTCTTGCGTATGAAGTTTTTCTGATCAAAAACCCTACCAGTTATATGCTTAAATTATTAATGTAGGTCATGGGTAAGCGTCAGGTAAAAAATGAAAGTGCATTAAAAGAAATTCGTCTTCCTGAAGAAGGCGAACTTTTTGGGCGTGTACTAAAGATGCTTGGTGGTGAAAATGTTATGGTCAAATGTGCCGACAATATGACTCGAAGAGGAAGAATAAGAGGAAAACTTAAGCGAAGAGTCTGGATTCGAGATAACGATATTGTAATTATTGCGCCTTGGGATTTTAAAGAAGCAGACCGTGGTGACATTGTTTGGAGATTTACACTCCCTCAAGTTGAGTGGTTAAAAGAAAACAATCACATTCCAAAAGATTTCTAGTTTTACTACTTTGCTTAGTTAATATAGTGAATAAATTACTTGAGTATTAAATGGAACAAGGCACCGTAAAGTGGTTTAACCGTACTAAGGGCTTTGGTTTTATCGAAAGAGAAGGTGGAGACGATCTGTTTGTTCACAAATCAGATGTTGACGGATTCATTAACGAAGGCGATAAAGTCGAGTTTGAAGTAGGCGAAGGTCAAAAAGGACCAGCAGCCCAAAAAGTCAAAAAAACAGCATAGGCAACAAGTTTTTTAATTTAAGAGCTCAACTTTGTTTTCTTAAATCAGTCTATCTTTTTATTATTTTAATTTCGTTTTTTCTCTAGAAAAACCTGTGGTCCCAAGCGAAGGAATTGAACCTTCGACAACCCGGTTTCTGTATGCCTGATATGCTGTTATTCGGTCAGCCATCTAAAGCCAACAACTACAGCCGGAAGCTCTACCAGGCTGAGCTAGCTTGGGACAAGAAAAACGAGGATCTCTGGTATTAAAAAACTATCGTAGATGATTTTCATCTTGAATCCTTATGTCTGTAATAAGCTTAATAACCTGAAAAAATCTTGATTTTCTAATGTCTCAACTAGAGTTTTTTTATTCTGGTTATGTCTGTGCTCCATATTTGCACTCATATGAATCTGTAAATCTAAAGGAATTTTGGATTAACTCAAAAAACATTGAAAAATTATTTTTTGTCACAGGTACATTTTCCCCTGAAAGTAAACCGTATTTCTCTGATTCCACAAATCTTTATCTTTTAGCAAAATTCAAAGACAGTGCAAAGATATCAAAGGATCTTATTGCACACAATCAAGACAAAACTTCCTTTCTATTCAATATCCATGATGATTTATTCCAAAGAGAAGTAAATGGGGAAACGAATTTTGTAACCGTTTATTATTTAGAATATGGGGAATATGAGGAAGATTTACAAGAAATTGCAAATCTCTTATTAAAAAGAGAAAAAATCGAGAAAGCAGGATTTGGAAATATGAATACGTTTTGCGTAAATCCATCAAAATTCACCTTTCCATATTCTGAACAAATTGTAGTGATTGAAGTTGCAAGTGAAAAGAGTCATCAAAGCGTTAAGAAATATTGTGAGCAAACAAGACGGGATGTCAACCGAAAAGGAATGGTAATGACTAATTTGATAAGTCTATCTATTCTTGATCAAATAAAATAGAAAAGTTAGTTTCTGCACGTGAAACGGTGTTAAAATACTATTCTACCTTCTAATCGTTGAAACAACGCAGCCTGTTATTATTTGAAAACAGCATAAAATCCAAGGCTACAAAGAAGGAATATTTCAAAAGCCTGAACAGGTTCAAGGACTTTTTCAAGCTAAAGGATTTTGACTCTATTATTCAGATGGAGGAAAAACAACTCCAAATTATGATTGAATACTATGTCCTAGAGATAAAGAACTATCTTTCCCCCAATACCATACCTACAAGAATTTTTCCAATCCAGATATTCTGTGATGTCAACGATGTTGTGATTAACTGGAAGAAGATAAGGCGCTTGTTTCCAGCCAAGGTGAAAAGGTCCGGTGCAAAGACATGAACCACCAAAAACATTCAAAAAATGCTTGAATATTCACCTGATATCCGATCAATGGCTTTGATTTCGTCGAACCTTAAACTATCAATATTTTTGTGACATTTAAGTAGAAATATCAAAAATCTTAACTTTTTTGTATTTTTTGTATTTTTCCATA
>JAOTSS010000118.1 GCA_029864805.1 Candidatus Nitrosopumilus sp.
AGTTCCTGTCAGATTCACAGTTTTTTTTAAGAAAAGTGATACATCCAACGGTTTTGAGTAAATTCAGAATTGCCTATTACACGTGGGTCCATTAATACACTGCCTAACTATATCCCCTTGCATGTTATACTCCCAATCAAATTTGAACCTGTTCAAATCTTGACAAATTTTACATTTTTGGAACTTTAGATGAGTACGACATGGTCTATGAACATAACAACATCACCACACAATATTTAAAAAAATAAAGAAAAAAAGAAAAAAATTAGATTGCAGGAACTACAATTCCTCTATCTATCATCTTTAGCGCAGTATCTGCTTTGAGGCACATTGCCACACCGTTTGATGCTTTCATTACAAGGTTAAATCCTTCACGACATTGAACTTCTGCGGCATCAATACCGGCAGTCATTTGTGTACGTGGGGAAATCCATGCCAATTGCATGTCTTTTGCCTGTTCAATGAAATCTTCTCTAAGTTGTTGTTTTTCCTCGTCAGTTAATTCAGATGACTTTTCGCGGAGTTCTGACTTGAAGGCCTTCATCTCAGCTAGTCTATCATGAATGTCAGATTTACGCTCATCAGAGATGTTATACTTCATGGTTTTCATGTGATTGTAGAATTTCATTTTGAGTTCAGTCTTTTTCTCCACTAAATCGCCATGTTTTTCTTCATATTTCATTCTGATTTCATCGTATCTTTCATCAGAAATATCACGCTTGTCCATGATCATGGCCTTTAGACGGTCAGATTTGTCAGACATTTTCATTTTATTCTCATAAAGTTTGTCTTTTGCTACATCAGACATCCTGTCTTTTACCATGTCAGACATTCCATCAAAGTCATGTTTTTTGTCATCCTTTGCATAATGATGTTCTTTCTTGTAGTCCTCTCTTTCTTCAGGTGTCATTTCACACCAATCAGAGATTCTATCAAGTTTTTCAGAATCATCGATTTCTGCTTCAAGCTCTGAATCATCTAATGTACATAGTCTTTCGTAATCCATGTGAGATTTTTTGTCCATCATTTTGTCTTTCATAGAATCATGAAGTTCATCCATTCTATCCATCATAGAATCTCTGAAATCATCTTGATCTTCTTCAGACATTTCACAATAGCCAAGTAGTTCATCTCTTAGATCATCAGACAGGTCTGGATGTTTTTCATCAACTTTAGCCTCTCTTTCCTCAACGGTCATATCACAAAACATTGCCATATGATCTCTAAGGTTTCCTGAACCTTTGTTGGAATATTCATCATGCATATAGTCTGCTCTAGTATCAACATCACAAGGACCTTCATCATCACCATGTCCTAGATGTGCAGGTAATGCATCTTCACTTATTGACAGTGTCTTTTTGTCTTTGTGACAAACTAGAACTTTGTTAGCATCGTCATCGTCATCGTCATCGTTGTTTACAAAGACTGTACCATCAATGGTACATTCATCTGGATTGTCTCCAATGACACCATTAGCTTCAACGCAATCTTCGAAATCTTCAATGACATCGTCATCGTCATCAGATTCAGCAAATACTGCGTTTCCAGCAGTGACGCCAGTAAACATAATCAGTGAAAAAACAACGCTTAGAAATTGTCTACTTTTCATTGCAAATTTTTAGATTTGAGCATATAAAGAATAACGGATCAGATCATAGCAGTCCTTATTACAAATGAAGCAATTCTTTCCAAATTCACGCCTAGTACTCATGAATCATTTCTTCTTTTCTTTTAAATAGAATAATTTAAAAAAAATCTTGTGACTAGGCAACTCAACAAAAAATCTGTTGGTATGACAGTAGTAATGGCCTTGCTTATTGCAATGGCCTTTGGATTTACTGACTTGTCTTCAGAAGATGCAGCAAGTACGCTAGTTCACGAGTTTGGAGAGCTTTTAGATGGTGTGGAAGCTGAAATTCTATCAATATCAATTGATACAGAAACACCTTCCAATACAGCAGACACAATGCAAACCAAAAAAATTCTATCAGAGTTTGCATATCTACAAGCCTTTGACGAAGTAATTCGCAAACAAATTCTCTAAGTACTGTATAGTTTCTCTAGTGGAAACTAAATTCAGAGTACTTAGCTTTTGTTAATTTAATTTGCAATGACAAGTATTCTAATCTAATTTTTTTCTGAACAAAAGACAAGTGCATAG
>JAOTSS010000083.1 GCA_029864805.1 Candidatus Nitrosopumilus sp.
TAATCAAGAAGATTATGGAAAAACTGAAAAAATAATCATTGGAAAAATTGATGATCCTAATGAGCCACAGTATGAAGAGAAAACAAAAGAAGATTTAGAACGAGCACTCAAAGGAAAATTCGTCTCATGTAATGTTCAATACAGAGATGCAAAAACAGATGCACTAGTTTGCAATGTCTTTGTTCAAAGACCGCCAGAAGGATTTTAGTGAATAACGACACAAAATACCTAATATATGGTGAGATGCAATTAGTATCATAAATGATCCTCGTTGACAAAAAAATTCTAACGGGAGGCCTTGTAATGATCATTGTAGGAATTGTACTGACAGTCGCCATTGCAGAATCGCCTGCCGGTCAGCCAGGAATGACTGAAGAGCAGATAATTGATTTGATGGTAGCAGAAGATCAAAACCAAGCTTACGAGTTATTATCAGGAATTTTAATCGGAATAGGATTCTTACTAGTGCTGATCAGTTTTGGTGCCAGAAAGAAAAAAGATAGTGCAAAAAGACAAGAAAAAAAGCCAGCTGAATAATCTAAATTTTAATTATCGATATAAACCGAATTTCTTTTTGCAATTACCACAAAATCGTTGTTTAGTTTTTTTGCTTTCTGTGCCTAAATCAGAACCGCATCGATCACATTTTTTCTTAATCATTGTATATTATCCAATACTCATTATTGTTTCTTCATCACGCTATTGAATGTTATCTTGATCATCACACTACAGTGTAATTTCACGATATATGATTAGAAATGTAAAATAATTCAAAAGGTATTATTAAACAAAAAAAATAGATTAGCAATCTTGATTCAAGCTGAAATCAGCATATATCCGATGGCAACCAGAACCACAAGTGCCAGTTTTTACATTGCAAAGGCTATAGAATCAATTCAGGACACTGAGAACTTGAGATATGAAATCAATTCAATGGGAACAATTTTGGAATCAGATGATATCGATGTGATAAATTTAGCATCAAAGAAAATGATGGAGGCAGTTCATAATCTTGGAATTGCCAGAGTTGAAGTTGTAATCAAAATAGATTCAAGAAGGGACAAACAGGTCAAAATGGAAGAAAAGATACATTCCATTAAAAAACAAATGGAGAAATAACATCAGGTTACTTAATTTGTAGAATTCACAAAATCTACAATAGACATTATTTTGCCCATTTCTACTAATTGCCCATAGCTTTTCTTGTTTGAAGCCTTTAATTTTGGATTATCTATGCTGACAAACAAAATATGTTTGCCACCTAAGGGAATAGTAATTCGCTTAATTTTTTCATATGCTGCAATCACATAGAGTCCTCTTCCCACCAATCCTTCAATTTTAGAGCGTTCATTCCAAGCATTTACTGCTCTTTGAAGTGTTTTTTTTGTATCGCCTAATGGAACCATATTTTTGACATTGTTACGTTTAGTATTCCACAAAATTTCTCCATTTTGATCACAGACTGCTGCAAATCGTATATCATTATTAAAATCCATCAACATGTTAAGTAATTTTTCATATTTTTCCATACAACATCTACTGCACCATCATCTAAAAACTTGTTGGACATATTAAAAATCTCAAAACTAGAATTTTTTCAAAATTTCAAAATGAGTATTTCTCTGAGCTGGAATACGACCAATTTCTTTAACCATTGTTGCCAATTCCTCAACTGAAGAAGAAGTTGCTTTTCCAGCAGCACGATAAATTTCCTCAGAAAAAGCAGTGCCAACTAAGTCACTACCACCGTTTGATAATGCAACTTGTGCAAGTTTCTTTCCATATGCAACCCAATAAACTGAGATGTTGTTTAGAACATTTGCAAGCATTAATCTTGATAGTGCAATAATTCTCAAATCATATACAGATGAACATTCGTTATTTACCAAATGTTCTTGCTCTAGTTCAGTATTATCTAAGCTGAATTTCAAGGGAATTAAAGTCATGAATCCTTTAGTCTTCTTTTGTAATTCACGAACTTTAATGAGATGATCAACAATGTGTTCTGGTTTTTCTATATGGCCATAAAGCATCGTGACGTTACTTTTAATGTCCATGTTGTGAGCCTCCTCAATCACATTAAGCCATTGCTGTCCAGTACATTTTCCTCTAACAATTTTTTCCCTAATCCCAGGATGGAATAGTTCAGCACCTCCACCAGGCATTGAATCAAGTCCGGCATCTTTAAGACGAGATAGGATTTCTTTAGTTGAATTTTTTGTTAATTTTGATAAATAGTAAATCTCAGCTGCAGTCAATGCTTTGATGTTAAGTTGAGGATGACTTTTTTTGATTGCCCTCATCATATCCTCATAATATTCCAGTGGAAGTTTTGGATGAAAACCTCCAACAATGTGAACTTCAGTTGCACCCATTTGTTTTGCAATACCAACCCTTTGTTCGATTTCTTGCGGGGTTAGCGTATATGCATCATCTGCACCTTCTTTACGATAAAAGGCACACATTTGGCAACTAGCAGCACAAACATTGGTGTAATTCATGTAATAAGATGCAGCAAAAGTTACAGTATCACCAACTAGTTTTTTTCTGGAATTATCTGCAACAGCTGCAAGTAAATGTAAATTGTCGTAATTCATTAGTTCAAGACCATCTTTGTAAGAGAGTTCCTCTCCGGCAATTGCACGATCTAAGGCTTGAGAATCTTTAACCAGGTCCGCTAGCATATTGAGTCGTTTTCATATCAGGATATATTCCTTATAGTCTCAAGAAATAAGTAGCCAGTCGTGTTAGCAATGCCATGGTACTTCCTCTAGTGGATGAACACAAACCAAAATGCTATCTATGTCACGAGGGTTTTGAAAATATAGAGGAATTAAGAGAACATCAAAAATCAGCACATAGTGACTTTTTTGAAGACAATGAAAAACAGATTAAAAGAGAGCCAGCGCCAGGCGATGTTACTGTGTTTTAGATTTTTTTGTTTTAATTGATTTTAATAATTCTTGAGCAACATCTTTGGAAATATTTGCCAGATCATAGTGCTTGTCAATTGATAGTGCCTTTTTAAAATATTTGATCGCATTCTGTAATTTACCCATTTCTCCTAATGAAAGTCCCTTATATGCAAGAGCCATAGCACATTTTTTGTCAACTTTCAAAGCAACGTCATAACATGCTATTGCTTCAAGATATTTTTGGTCTGAATGTAATGCAGCACCCTTGTTAAGTAACGCATCTAGATGTTCAGGTAAAATATCGAGGACTTTGTCATAGCAACTAATGGCAAGTTTTAATTTACCCATGTTTTGTAATGTAGCACCCTTGTCAACGAGCACACTGGTATTATCAGGTTCTTCTCGGAGAGCTAAATCATAAAGTTTCAATGCATCAGAATAATTTCCATCATCAACATACTCTAAAGCTTGTATCAACATCTTTTCTATTTTAGCACTCATTGTCTTTGATAATATTTTGTTAATAATAAACTGATTTTTTATTTCAGATACCACTGATTGCCGGCATAGTTGTTGATGAGTCACTACAGAATAGAAGAAGAAATCGTAATTAAATCAGCGATCATTATACTATAACCAATTTGAAAAAGAAGATATTTTGTTTAAATCAAGATGCGTATTTATCCCTAGGTTCAATTTCCAATGATTTGTTAAAACATTCCATAGATTCCTCGTATCTGCCCAGGCTACGAAGTGCAACTCCTTTGCAATTCCAAAGATCAGGGTCATCTTGATTCAAAAGAAGTGCTTGTTCAAAGAATCCAAGAGCATCATCAAATTTTCCATCATCCATTAGTGATTGTCCTTGCTTCACAAGATCATTTATTTGAACCATAAATGATTAGATACAGCATTTGTTTTAAATATGAAAATTTAAAATCAGAAATAATCAGATAAAAGTAAACAATTGTACAAGAATTGACTGAAAATTTAAATGAATTCTTCACCATAGCATAGTATGAATCTAGATGAGACAGATGAAAGGATTCTCAAAAACTTATTGGTGGATGCGAGACAATCTGCAAGACAGCTTTCCCTAAAACTAGGAATGTCAACTGTGACAGTATTATCTAGAATCAAAAAACTTGAAAAAGAAAAAATAATTCAAGGATATACCGCAATTATCAATCACGAAAAGATCGGGTATTCGCTTACTGCAATTATTGAAATAATAGCTAAAAATGACAAGATAATGGATATTGAAGATGAAATATCAAAGTTTGAAAATGTCTGTGGAGTATATGACATTACAGGATCAACAGACACCATAATCATTGCAAAATTCAAGGAGAGAAACGAATTGAGTAAGTTTGTAAAGAGTCTAGCAGTAATTCCAAACGTGGAAAACACAATAACTCATGTGGTTCTAAATACTACAAAAGAAGATTTTAGATTATCATAGGTAAGAAAAAATGAACAAGTTTTGGATTTTTACAATTTTTATAATTATTTTTGTAGGAGTACAATCTGCGAATGCACAGAATAGCAATCTAGACATGGATCTTGAGGTAACAGATGAGGAAAAGATTATTCTCTTTTCAGGTTTTGCAGTTGCAGTGATTGCAATATTTTTGTTTTTAGCAAGAGACATCATACTTCGAAGAAAGACATCATATGATAAAAGAGATTTAGAATCAAAAAAAGATAAGACGTTTGAAAAATACCATTCAGATTGGGGAGATGATTATGAAGAACTAGGTCAAAGGAGAAACACAAAAGAAGATAAAGAATTTCGCGATGCTGCAAACAATGACGAACTACCTAACTATTATGATGTCATAGGAGTATCAAAAAATGCAACACCAGATGAAATTAAAAAGAAATTCAGAGAACTTGCAATGAAGACACACCCAGATAAAACAAAAGAAGACTCTGAGAATGAAATGGCAGAACTAAACAAAGCATATGAAATACTTTCAGATAAAGAACTCAGAGAAAAATATGATAGATATCTCAAAGTCAACTAGACTGATTCAAGTTTTACAATAATCATACTAAGTTCAATCGAATCAGGGGTCTGAACACTGTTTGTAAGATTGGTAAAGATTTCCAGATTGACAGGTTTTCCATCAGATTCAATTCGAGTAGTAATTCTGAGTTCACCAAATTCAGTATTAGGACCAAGCATTTTACTCGTTAATAATGGAACAACAGATAGATCGTTAATCAATCCATTCATTTTGTAGGCAAATTTATCTGAAAAATACACCCCTCCACGAGTAGTAGGTTCATTGACAGGTATTGGAGAATTTGTAATTTGTGTATCAGATAAAACAAAAGTGGCATCATCGAGGTAAATTAAAAATTCTGGAGAGTTTTTTTTATTGAATTTAATCAAATGATCTAGCAAATCCTTGTTAAATGACATTCAAAAACGAACAAACCATAATTCTATTGAATCTTTCTAAATACAGTCAAAAAAAGGATCAAAGAGCTGAAAAATTAAAGAACATCTTTAAAAACACTAATTTCCACATAGTTGTATTGCAACAATTTGCAAATACTCATTCAACGAGAAATGAAATTATCAATTTAATGATAAAAAATGGAATAGCAGAGGATAGTTATGTTGAGATGTTAGATTATACCATCGACTTGTTTGAAAGTCAAGGTCTTGGAACAGAATACTATGGATATCATAACATCAATCATGAATTAGAAGTAACATATGTTTCACTCTTAGCTGCAAAACAAAAAAAGATGGAGATCACAAACGAGGACATAAAATATCTATATGTTGCAGCATTGTTTCACGATTTTGATCCTCAAAAAAGTGTAGACAAGCCTCATGAAGAAAGTGTTTTAAAGTTTATTTCCATGGATAAAAAACTCCTTCAATTAATTAATGCAGCGAATATTGATTTAGAAATTATCAAGGTGTTAATTTTGAGAACTACATATCCATGGATTGGAGAACTTAAAAAAAATGCTGAAGCACAAATAAAACATTGTTTTGACAAATCGGATTTAACAAAAAACAACTTGGCATATCAAGAGCACATTATGGAAATGGGTCAATATTTATCAGTAGTAGATAGAGTTAGCGGTTATGCATTAGGAGATTTTGTAAAAGCTATGGAAATGGCAAAAATGAATGCACATGCGCTTGCATGGAAACCATCATTAATTATAAGAAGTGCAGTTGCATATTTTGAAGAATTATTAAATAAAGAAACAGACATGATAAAAAGCATTTTAAAAATACTGCCTAAAGAAATGAGGAAGAATTTCTTTGATACGGTATTGTCATTTATGAAAATAAGACAACAAGAAATTACGATTCAAGCAAATTACTCCTATGAAAATCTCAAACTAGTTCCAACAATAGAATGTATGTCAACAAGAAAAGATCCCAAATTTATCAAAACACTATATGAGATATTCATGGAATTGCCAACACCATTACAATTTGAAAAAGAAAATTTTGAGGAATCAATTAAAGATCCACAAATTATCATCAACACATTAAGACTAAATAACAAAAATGGCGAAATTGTAGGATTTTCAAAGGGAGGACCGCTTGAGAAATACAGATTGCGTGAAGAAATTAGAGACGAAAATTATGGCATAGGAAATACAGTATTTTTAGAACCCCTGGCCCTTAAGATGGGATATTGGGGATTAAAGGGAGGCAGCGAAATGCGCCACATGTTTATCATGCAATGTCACTCCATGAAATACATGTACATGACAAGTTTTGCGTTACGCGATGTCAT
>JAOTSS010000119.1 GCA_029864805.1 Candidatus Nitrosopumilus sp.
TTACATTACAATTTACAATGGAATAAATTCTTGGAAAAAAGGTCACAAAATTCAAACTTTCTCTATTGCAGGTATTCTATATCTTCGTATCGATGAAAATAAAGTAAAATTAGATTACCTGGGTGATTTACCTGAATTATTATTAGTAAAATCTAATTCAATTTTAGAACCAGAACTGCCTTCTGGTTCTAGGGGTTCACTTCCAAAAGAATCTACAGAAGAACTTCCTCAAGAGTTAGATCTTGTACCAGAACCAGAAAATGAACAAGCTACTCCTGAACAAATAGAAAAACTAAATCAGCTACAAAAACAAATTGAAGAATTAGAAAATGTATCAGAACAAGCTACTCCTGAACAAATAATACAATTAGATGATTTACAGTGTCAGATTGATAAATTAGAAAATATGCTTTCTAATCCAATTTCATTCGAATCTAAATCTACAGAAGAATTTATTCCTGAACAATTCTCTAAAGTAAAGGAATTAGAAAAAGAAATTAAAAAATTTGAAGGGGTTGAAACTGAATATGAAATAATTCAAACTTTACAAAAACAAAATAAAAAACTTGATGATATTGAAAAAAAACTTCATGATTTAGAAAAAATGAAGTAATTATTTTAGAATCTTATTTCTCAGATAGATATTGTATTAAGTATAAAACTAAAAAAACATTGAAAGTCTAGAAGAAATGATTGTGAAAAATGGAGTCTGATATTAGAAATGTATTTTCTATTTACTAAAGTAAATTATTTTGAATTGTTAAAATAAACAATACTAAATTTTTTGTTATATCAAAAATTATAAAATTACATCTATTTTGATTGCCATGTTTGATTAAATTTTTTAATAGCTTCCTGATATGCCGTAATTGAATCATCTCCAGATGTATTTAGAAATTTTTCCCACTGCTCATTAAATTTTTTAATTGATTCGATGTTGGTTTCTTTAAAGATATTTTCAATCATTTTTGTTTGTTGTTTAATATATTCAGGACCAATTTCTTTCCAAGTATTTTCCCAGCTTGAACTAACTTTTTTTAATAATTCTGCATCTGATTCTACTGCTTTTTGACAAGCATCGTGATATGTCATTAAAGTTTCATTTGTAGCCTTTTGCCAATGTGCAAGAGATTCTTTCCAGCCATTTAATGCAGAATTGTAATCTTTCCACGCTTTTTCAAATTCTGGTTTTTTTGATGAATCTTTAATTTGTTTTTTTGATTTAGACATTATTTTTTTAACTGGTTTCTTTTTAACTACCATATCCTTGTTTAAGAATAGTAGATGTTAAATCTTTTAATAATTTCAAATATTGAAATAGTATGTCTAATTTTTACTAAAATTCAGATGCTTTAGAAAAATTTGTAAGATGCTTTCTATCCTTGTTTTTAAATAATTTATGGTGTTCTTTGCATAGATTTCTAGTTTCTTTAAAACTAATTTTTACTGTTTCCAATGCTTTGTGTTTACACTCTGAAATGCTACATTGCAATATGAAAAATTATAACTATTTACTAATAAAACTTTGAAATTATGTAATTACCTATGCTAACTTTTTATGATTGATAAATGTCAAAAAATTATGAATGATGATGAAAAAGGTAAACGATTTTTAGAATTAATTGACGAACAAAATAATCTTCAATGGAGTGTTGTTGTAAAATTATCTTCTTTAATTAGTTCAAAATGGAATTCTGTAAAATTGAAAGATGATCTTGAAACATTAGTAGCAGAACATTCAAAAATTACTAAAGAGCTTAACAGCCTTGATGATGGTGTCAGTATATTATAATGCTGAATCTATCATTAATGCGATAAATAATACTGCTAAATATGGACTAGAAAATTTAAACAAAGTCCATGCAGCTTTTTCCATTGGTTTGAATATTACCCAGATTGATAATCCTATCATTAATGCACCTGATGCAATTGCTGTCCATAGATATACTGCACCTACCATCTCATTACCATTTTCAGTTGTTAAGAAGAATGGAGCAATTGAAAACAATACCATTACTACAGTTGAGCCTGCAATAGCTCTAGCTGATGTTTTTTCAGATTGTACTGCAGTTAACAT
>JAOTSS010000037.1 GCA_029864805.1 Candidatus Nitrosopumilus sp.
TGCTTTTTTTGCTGCAGTTCTTCTCTTAGGAGCTGCTGCTTTTTTTGCTGCAGTTCTTCTCTTAGGAGCTGCTGCTTTTTTTGCTGCAGTTCTTCTAGTAGCTTTTCTTTTAGGGGCTGCTTTAGTAGATGTTTTAGTTGATCTACGTTTAGTTACAGCTTTTCTTTTTGTAGCCATAATTGAATCGAGTTTTTCATTGTTTTTCAGTGGTTAAACTAAAGAAATTTACACAAATTGATTACTATTTATCAAGTAATTTTTACTAAAAATTTTTTTGTTGATCGTATCTTTACTAAAATATTTTTTTGATAAACATATCTTGAAATTTATTGATTTATCCTAACTCTGCTTTGTTCCACACTTGAATATCAACAATACCACATGAAAAAATGTTTTTAATTTTTTTATTATCCAAAATTTATTTTCTATCTTCTTAATTGTCAATATTTCATTGGTGAAAAAGATAGTTACATAGGTAACATAGTAGCAGATCAATGATGGAACGGTGATGTTTAGAATCGAACGAAACAAGGCATATGAATAAGACATTCTCCTTTGTTTCTAAAACTTGAATAAAACATTAATTTCTGTTCGTCTAAAAACAATATTTTCTCATACTTGCTTGTGATTTGAAGGGAATGGTGACAAATTAAAAATAATTTTACGATTCAATTTCGGTTGTGAGTACAACGTGTATGGGGATATAGTTAGGACCATAGAAAAATGACCCCCGTGTAAATTATTATTATGAAATAATTGTCAAAACATCCAATTCTGATGCTGAGACATATTACAAGACGTCCTTAGTTAGAAATTATTGTTTTTATCAGTTTACATCAAAAATAAATTTAGTCATACCAAAACTGAAAATCAAGGAAATGTACTTTATTTGGTTTCAGTAGACAGAAATCTGTCATGAGTTCGGAAAATATGCGGGATGAGAAATTTTTGATTGTGGCATTTCCAAGTTTGGGGTTGGTAGGATCTTTTGCGACATCTTACCTGATCACTCAATTACAGATGAAAGATATAGGAGAACTAGAAATTGCGAAGATTTCTCCGGCATACATAATTAATGATGGGGAAATCTTTGGACCAGTTCGAATCTACAATAAAGATAACATTTATGCCATTTTAGAAGATATTCCATTGAATCCAATTACAACATATGATTTAATAATAAAATCAATAGAATATGCTAAAACAAATAATATTAAAAAAATAATTATTCCGCGCGGATTGGAAGTGGGTAAAGATTTCAAAGATGACCCAATTTCATATGGTCTGGCAGTAAACAAGAATTCCAAATCACTTTTGAGCGAATACAACTTACCACTTGTTCCTGGAGCAACAGTTCTAGGTGTTGATGCAAGTATCATTTCTGCATTGAAGAATTCAGATACGGCTGGCATTGTTTTGTATACTACCTGCAGAATGATGATGCCTGATGACGATGCCATAATAAAATCTATTAAGACACTTGCAGACATTATAAAGGTTAAAGTAGAAACTAAAAAATTTGAGGAGAGACTTGAAAAAATAGGTAAGAAGAATCAAAAAATGGTAGAGGAAACTAGAAAATATTTTGAGAATGCATCAGGAACACCTGCATCAATGTCACCAGCAGGAATTGCATGATTAACAAACATTGAAATAATTTTTAGAGTTATTGGATTAGTTACTTTATGGTGGGAAATGATAATTTTACTATCATGTTGATTCACACATTAGGATGTTAGAAAATTTGCTAATTAATTTTCATGTCTAAATAGTGTTGAATGCCCAAATATTTTAAAAAAATTAAATTATTTTTCTGGTTTTTTGAGCTTTTTTGATATTTTCTTTTCTGGCTTTTTGTTGTTTCTTGGTAGGTTTGTCCTTTTCAGGGATATTCTTTCTAGGTTTTGCTTGGAAGATGGTGCCTTTGTATTTTTTAATCGGTCCTCTTAGATTATTCAATATTTTTTTGATTTTAGTATCATTTGACTTTAGATGACCATTTTCAACATGTGCATCATTTTTGTGAATTAGCCAGCAATGTGTTGCCCAACTACCACTAGATCTTTTTCCCGTAATTCTTTGTGTATGACCAGTTCTGCCAATATCATGAGTACGAAAAGTGTCAAATTCGGATTTTGGACGAACCACTACTCTATAATATTAGCCATGAGGTCCCATTCCGGGTTTTTTCTGGATCGTCCTTCAGGCTGACTTAATACTCGTTACGAGAAGTCATGTTTTGCCATTTTTGCTGTGCTTTTTTTACATTTTCTTTAGCAGCTTGAATTTGTTTTGCAGTTACCACTATGTCGTTGTCGTAACATTGTATTTAATATGAGAATCTAAATATCATTTTTGATTATGAAAAAGGATTTGAGTCATCCTTTCCTGTTACACAGTGTTATTTTTGAATCAATTTTTTTACAATCTCGATTGCTTTTTCAAATGCCTTATTTTTGGCGGTTTGTTTGATTATTGATGACTCAGAATTAATCTGATTTTTATTGATTTCTTTAAACCTTCAGAGTTTTTGCTAAATACCTCTATATTTTTAGAAAGCATTTCAAGGATTTTAGCATTGGTTGATTTTGAAGATTCCAAGATTTAGTAGTTTGTCCAGTAAGGATTTTGCGCACTCAATTCATATCTGAAATAGGGATTACTGAATTTAACGATGATCTTATTTTTCATTTTTGGATTATATCATGAAACAAAATTAGGTGTTTGTGTAATTACCAAATGATTTATTCCACTGAAACAGAACCTGTCATCAAGGATGAACCATGCAAAAGTAAGGGTACTTGCCTTTTTCTTCAAATTTTTGTGAGAATGTACTGCCTGATACCATTAAGCTACTGTCAAACTTTCCATCCGGCCCACCTGATGCAGTCCCGCTTGTAACTGTGTGTGCTGCAGTGTCGTCATTTTTCCAAGTAACTTCTGCATCTTCAAATACTATTACGTGAGGAGGATCATAACATAGATCATTTTTCTCACATCCAGGAACTGATGTGCCTTCAGGTATGCTTACGAGTCTAACTGATGCCTTGGCACTTGCTAACTCTTCGGCCATCTTCATTCCTTTTTCAGTAGTTGCTTTAGTTTTCTCCAAAACTTCTTTACTTTCTTTTGCAACCTCTTTTATTTTTTCAATGGCAGGTTCAATGTCTTTTTTGATATCTTTTGCTTGTTCCATAACAGGAGCAACTACTACTGGAATGTCTGATGGGGCTCCGCTTCCGCCAGTCATGGTAAAGCCAACTGCTGCAACAACTATTGCCACTGCAATTATCATCCCCATCTTATCCATAGATGTCATGATATTGCTTGGTTTTCTTTTGATTATAATACTGAGATATAATTTTCAAAGATGATTTCTAAGAAACAATTTCCAACAATAGCTAAAATAGTTCAGTAGCATTAGCAAAAAACTCTGACATGAATTTATTTTGCCAAAAGAAAATTGCAATTTGTCAAATCCATGGTTTCGCATCACTCTACACTCGAGTACTCTGTCAAACAATTTATCCAAATGTTGTTTTGTTTCATTGTCAAGTGTCATGAATCTTATCTAAATTCAAACTAATTATGACTAAAGTAAGAATATCAAATTTGGAAATAATGACTTTTCTAATATGACATGTTCCGTATTAATATTTCATGTCTGAAGAATCAGAAGAGGAATAAAAAACATTAAAGTTTTTACTTGAATGAATTTATTTTAATATATGAAATTTCAATTTTCAGCCAATGACAAAGAATGGCATCAAACAATTCTCAACACTTTTGAAAATTTCTTAAATATGAAAATTCAACCTGTTTTAGTTTATGACAGAAAACACTTTTCAAACTATCTCTACAAAAACAGTACCAAACCCAATGCTGTATGGGCAGAATGTATCAAAGAATGTGGTACTATTTGGTTAAATCCACACTTGGCAAACGAACCTAAAGTTGAAACGGTAAATACGTTATATCACGAATGTTTACACATAAAATACCCAAAAAAGAACGAATATGAAATTAGACGACTAGCTGATAAGATGATCCCAGTGTCGAAATCTCTTTCTTCAAAGAAAAAAACATTTGATATTACACATGTACATTAATCCTCACTTTTGTATTATGTAATAGTTTTAGAAATTAGCAAATCAGTTTTTTTCATTTTTTATATTTTAAACAGTTCCACATGGGTGCAGTATTTTCACCTCTAACTATATCTCCAGTACAACGTATGTGCATATTTAGTTAAGGTAAATTTATCGTACCTACGTGGAATCTGATAACAAAAAAATAAAAATCGAGAAGACAATCTAAAAAATTAGCACAAATTAATTAAATAAGTATTGAATCACTCTCCCTTCCAAACAACCCTTTGAGGAAATGGTATTTCTATTCCTGCATCATCTAATGCATTTTTGGCAAATTTTAGTAAGGTTGGCGCAACTTGTCCCCAATCTTCCTTTGGATGCCACACAAAAATTGAAATGTTGATGCTTGAATCTCCCAGTTCATCCACTCTGAAAGATGGTTCGGGCTCATGAAGAACGAAGGGCATTCTAGAATGGATTGTTTTTTTCAAAATTTCTATGGCTGCATCTATGTCTTCTTTGTATGCAATTCCTATGGTTACTTCGTGTCTTCTTACAGGAGAATCACTAAGAACCCGTATGTTTGATGTAAAGAATTTTTCATTTGGTATTCGCATAATAGTACCATCAAATTTTCTCACTCTTGTTGAAAAAGTACTTACATCCACAAAGCTTCCAGCAATATTGCTGTCAGGTAATTCTATAGAGTCTCCTTGTTTTGCAGGTTTTTCAATTAACAAGAAAATTCCAGATATTAAATTAGACACTACTGATTGCGTTGCAAACCCAATAACGATGCCCAGAATTCCTCCTGCAACAAGAAGCCCTGAAAAATCAATGCCTGTAGAAGTAGTAAATACTAAAAATGAAATGATGATGATTCCAAAATAAATCAATTTACTGAAATTCTTGGCAGTATGTTCAGGCAAAACCGGCGCATAGTATTTGTTAAAAAGAGATTTGGAAATCCTTGCCACTGTAAATCCTATTAACATTATGATTGCCCCAAGCACAAGATTGAGTAAAGAAAATTCAGTGCCAGCTATTTCAAACGAATCAAGACTCTCAAAGATTTCATGAAACATTATTCTAATCCCATCTCCATTGATGGTGTTTGTGTATCTTTTTCCCAAGATGGTGATTGTATCCAGTCAGTTTGTGTCAATCGTATTTCTGCAGTTTCAACATATTCTACTGCCATTCGTTTTCGAAGTGTAACTTTAAGTGAATCTAATTGAGATTTTTCTCCTTTGTAATATAACAAATGATCTGTGATTGGAAAAATTGCTTTTGTTATTGAATATCCTCGTTCTAGTAAATTCTCAAAACTTACCCACATAACACAGCTAAGGTGTAACTCCGAATCAAATTCGTTTTTTACAATTGGTACCTTGTAGTATTTGCACAGTTTACCTGTATCTGGTGATCCATACAAGCCAAATCTGGAACTTGAAGGATCACATGTAAACCAATCCATTGAATCCTTATGTGAATCGTGAATGATAAAAATGCCAACTTCTACAGGACACCGAACTAGAAATGAGGTTGATGTACCTTCACTTAGAAACACCTCTTTGTCAAATTTGAGATAAACAAAATTGGTTCTACGTGCGGGATAATTCAAGGGTCTGATGGGTGCGACCTCTATTTTGATCTTTTTTGAAATTGACGGGATTATTTTTTCTGTCATGTTTCCTTCTGAATCTTTGCGTAAATAAGAAAAATTTCCATCGTCGTCCTTACTTATTCTTACTTCAACTGATGGAAAAAACAACTCTAGTTTCTCATCTATTTCATAAAACCCGTATTTCGAATATTGTTTTACAGATTTATCCATTTCCAACGAAATTAAAATTATATTCATACTTATGTAGATTTAGAATTTTACAAAAATGTACAATCCATACGTGATAATCTTTGTTTTTAATAAATACAATTTGGAGCATGTCAGTCTGGACGAATTGGCAGTTTCATTACAGATGAACTAACTGAAAGTTAGGTAATGTAAATTATTTGTAATTGATGATGAATTTCTGGGCTCAGGCGCAAGTAATTTATTCGATAAAGTTTGTAAAAATAAATTAAAAAATAATGAAAGGATTGGTAAAAGACTGATTTGCATATTTGATTTAGTCTTCTTGGTCTAGTAGAATTCCTATCTTCTTGATTGTCATCTCTTCTTGTTTGAGGCGCTTTTTAGGAGATTCTGATGATCACTCTGTGTTTTTGGAACACGACGCAGTTTTCCTCTTGTCTTTGCATTTTTTATCTGTCTGTAGATAGCATGCAGTTTTCGTATGCCTTTTCCAAGTTCGCCTGTAATCTTTTTTCCATTAGACGACACTGCAGTTGTGATTGATTTTGAAGTCATGGTACACCAAATAAAATATCCTAGTAAAACTAAGTGCAGAATACTAGACCTTGCAATAGATGAGGCAATGCAATGTATCTGTCAAATGGATTAAGTTTTGGTGAAATGATGTAAAAACTAATGAAAAAAGAAAAAATGAGAATCAGTTGCCAGTAACTAAATCCCAGATAAATCCAAAGAATTCTCTTATCATGTTGTGTCTTCTTTCTGGAAAAAGTAGTTAATTTCAGATCTGAAAAATCTTTGACCTAGATCGAACAAACTTTCAATCAAACGATTCTAATCTAATTCCAAATGATATAAATTTCCATGATAGGATTATGCTCAAAATGCTACACATCAGGAGTTTCCCTTGTATTACATGAGGAAACCTTTGAGGCTGTATGTGACAAGTGTAGAAACTAAGTCTCTATTGCTGAATGCACGCTTTGTCCGATAGGCAGAATAATTATGATTTGTTATATTCTTTTTACTTGTTGTAGCGCCATCAATCGGTGTCTTGTCTGTGTTCCTTTGGGTTTTGTTCTCAGGACATAAATGCAACACGGACAATGTTTTCCCTCCCAGTTTATGAATATCTCGCATATTGAACATCTCTTCTGTCCGTTTTCATACCTGCTGTTTATTCCAAAGGCCTTGTTTGCCTTGTATCTGGTACATGTTCCTTTGCAAGCCACATTCAAAGTCACATTCAGGAATTTATGAATCTACATAATATACAATGATCAAGCATGAAAATTCGTGGAAACCAGAAAAATATCTTTAAAAACAAATGAATGAAAAATACATGGCAAAATCAAACATTTTACACCTTAGTGTTAGAAATAGAAATTATCCAAATTGTAATCATGTTAAGCCCAATTGGATTTGGTGTTACAGCCTTTGCGATAATTTTATCTATCTTTGCATATCTTAAATGATAGTAAATTGTTAATTGATTCTGATAAATCACTAGAGTCATCAACATCTCCTTTAAAATCAGTAAAACAAAAAATTAAGGCCTCAGATCTGCTTGTAAAGTGTTTGGAAACTGAAGAGGTAGAATACATCTTTGGCATTCCTGGCGAGGAAAATGCAGACCTTATGATTTCTCTTTTGGATTCTAAAATCAAATTTATTCTGACCCGACATGAGCAAGGCGCCGCATTTATGGCAGACGTTTATGGCAGATTGACAGGAAAGGTGGGTGTTTGCCTTGCTACATTAGGTCCGGGTGCCACAAATCTGGTTACAGGAGTTGCAAATGCAAACATGGATAGGTCAAGACTGCTTGCAATAACTGGCCAGAAAGACTCACATCTGCTTCACAAGGAATCCCACCAGAATATGGATGCAATAACAATGTTCAAGCCAATAACAAAGTGGAACTGGTCAATCAGAAATGCAAAAAACATTCCTGAAATAGTCAGGAGAGCATTTAAGATTGCATTGTCTGAAAAACCTGGAGCGACACACATAGAGCTTCCACAAGACATTGCAAAAAGAAAATCAAACATTCCACCAATAATTCCACAAAAGATTCGCAGGCCAAAGGCAAATGAGGATCTAATCAAAGAAGCAGCAGAAATAATATTGCAGGCAAAAAAACCGATGCTTTTCATTGGAAATGGATGCGTTAGAGAGGATGCAAGTGAGGCGATTCGCAGATTTGCTGAAAGAACAGGAATCTGTTCAATGAATACGTTCATGGCAAAAGGTGTCATAAGAGATGATCAGGAAAGACACTTGAGAACAATTGGAATCAAGGATGCAGACCATGCATTGCTTGCCATGAAAGAAGCAGATGTTGTCATTGCAGTAGGACTAGACCTTGTGGAGTATAGTCCAATTAGCTGGAACTCTGACTTGAATAAGACAATAATACACATTGACTTTACCCCTTCTGAAGTATACACGTTTTATAGACCAGAAGTTGAGATTGTCTCAGATATAGAACATGCCATTAACGCCATCTTAGAAGAAATGGAAAGACAGCAAAAACAACATCCAGAATCAATTAATCTTCCTAGAAAGGATATTCCTGAAACGTTTGAAAGAATAAGGCAAGAAGTAAACACCAGAACAGAGTCATTTAAGAATGACAATTCATATCCAATACAACCTGAAAAGCTAGTAGTTGATGTAAGGGATGCACTGGATGAGACAGACATCGTACTTTCTGATGTAGGAGCACACAAGCTATGGATTTCAAAGATATACAAAACATATGAGCCAAACACGTGCATAATTCCAAATGGATTTTGCTCTATGGGATTTGCAGTGCCTGGGGCAATAGCAGCCAAGATAGTTTATCCAGATCGTAATATTGTTGCAATGTGTGGTGATGCAGGATTCTTGATGAACATACAGGAACTAGAAACTGCAGCAAGGCTAAAAATTCCGATAATTATTGTCATATGGTGCGACAGGGATTTAGGATTAATATCACTAAAACAGTTAGACGAGTTTGGCAAGACAAGTCACACAAAATTTGATAATCCTGACTTTGTGTATCTGGCAAAGAGCTTTGGAGCCATTGGGCATCATGTAAAGTCAGTCAAAGAATTTGAGGAAAAAATACAAGAGGCTAAGCTAGAAAAAGAAAGAGTCACAATCATTGCAGTTGACGTGAACTATTCAAGAAACCGTGTCCTGATTGATGACAGTTTTTCTGCACCAGTTTCCACATGAGTCTACAGAAAATTTGCCAAATGACTTGTTTGGTGTGATTGTTCTTAGAACTTGAGAGATTATGATCAAATTTCAAAATTACCATTGTGGTGTTTTAACATGTTCGTTTTTGACGCGTGTGATTTGACATGATGTTGGAATTTAGAATTTAGGTCAATCAAAAAACAGAACGACATAGATTTCTTATGAACACTTGACTGTGATCTTTTTACCTATCCCCACAATGTCGTCTGAACGTATGACTCTTGACTTGAACCTCGATTTTATTTCTAACGACTCTAGCTTGTTTGTGTCCGAATTGAGATTCATCTGGATTACTTTGCCCAAGTTATTTCCTTTGATGTCTACAACTTTGTCGTTTGGTTTTATCGGGGTGGAATTCAAGTACAGTCCTGATTTTTTTATCTCTTCAAAATACTCTCTTGAGAGAAAGTATTCCTTACCAAGTCTCTTTTTTGCCGTTATTCCGGATATTGCAAAATTTTTTGGATCTATTTGCAAAGACTTCACCTTGCCGCAATCTCTTTCCTTGTTGTCAAAGACTGTCTTTCCTATGAACTGGTCTGAAGTTAGATACTTGTTAAGAGAGACTGTCATGTCTTAGGAAATCCCTCTTGCACATTTTGGAGAACAGCAGACCCTGTACATATAATAAAATTTTTTCCCACAATACTTGCATGTTTTGATATGTCCATATGAAATTATGATCGATTTTACTTTTCAGCACCAGAATCAATCAATATTGACATGAAATGTGTTTAATCAAATTCTAGTTGGTAAAAAAGATTGGTCGGAAAACTGCATAAGATTTTATCTGCCTAATTTTTCCAGATCTTTTAATTTCTTTGAACAAATTTGAATCTCTGCAAATGTGTGGGCTTTTTTGGGCCTGTTACATATAGGACAAATGTCATCAGCACCAATATTTTCTAGAGGCCGTTCTATCAAAAGAGGCATTACTTTATTCCTATCGTTTCATATTTAATCACTCTGGTATCAGTCACGTTGGTTTCAAAAAATATCATTTGATTGTATCATAACTTTTAATTTTCCTGTGGAACACCTTTATCACATCTAGAATCTCTGATACGTTTTGCAAATCCACAGGATTTGTGAAAAACTGTAATATTGGTCCATGCTTTCCAATTGTATACTCTATTCCCAATCTAAAATAACTTCTTCCCTTAGACCAAAGTTTGGGCATATCGCCATGAAAAACAGGAAGAACTACCTCTAATGATGGTGATACCTCATCGTATGGAATTCCTATTCGTAACCATGGAATTATCTTGTGGTAGCTGGGCATTTTCCAAAGTGCACAAGCATATTTTCGTTTTTCCACGGTGTTACCAATTATGGATACATCTGTATGCTCAATTCTAATGTCCTGAGGGTTTATCTCTTTTTTGAAAAACTGATGTATTGCCCTTTCATGAGAATTTTTTGAATTTGAGAAATAACTTTCAATTTCTTCTCTTCTCTTAGTTATCTTACTTAGCATGTAGCAGTATGTTGTATCATACTTTTAAACACAGATCAACTAGTGTCAGAAATAACAAATGTATTGTTTACCTAATGATTGTAATAACCATTGCGTGGCTTTACTATGTCCCAACATTTTACACACAATGTACCGCAGCAAATTATCTTGTTATTGCCAAGATCAATACTGCATCGCTTACATGTTATTTTCGTGAAAAAGCCATCTCTTGATACAATTTATTCTGATTGATTCCTTTTAAGGTGTTCAATTAGTTCCGGTTTAAATAACTGTACATCAAATAATGACGATCATGAAAGTTTCAGTAGAATATGATGTGAGTTATTCCTATGACAATCAGGTTACAGTTAATGATAATGTTTTGAGAGTATTTCCTTCAACAGAATTTTGGCAAAAGCCAATTGACGAAAAAGTATCCATAGAACCCCAAGGAAAAATCATCTACTACACTGACAGATTTGGAAACAGAAATGCAAGGGTAAAGATAACTGACACTCACTATTCATCTTATTTTAAAGTGGTATCAGTAGTGGAAACAACCCCGTACAAAGTTACAGTTGATGAAGACATTGTATTGCCCTTGGACAAGGACACGTTCTCATCAGATATTCGAATGTATTTGAATCCCTCGACTCTTGTCAACCCTGAACTAATACGGCAAAGAGCACCAGACATTGTTGATCATGTCAAGACTTTGAGGGAGGCATTAGAAACTCTGACTGAGTGGGTCACGACAAATATCAAATATGTTCCATCATCAACGACAATTCAAACCAAAGGTAGAGAATCTTTGGCACTGGGGATGGGGGTGTGCCAAGACAAAGCTCACATTCTGATTGGGTTTTTGCGCTCACTTGGAATCCCTGCCAGATATGTAAGTGGAGTTTTAGTTGATACTCCTGGTGACACACATGCGTGGACAGAGGCATATTGGCCCAATGTTGGGTGGATACCATTGGATCCTACACACAGCAGATCTTTTGATTTAGAACATTACTATGTGAAATATGGCCATGGTAGAGATTACAATGACGTAGCACCAATTACTGGTTATTTTGAATCAGACAGCCCAAAAAGCCTTACACAGTTAAAAGTAATCCCAACAATACTAGAAAAATGAAATTATTTTTTGAACAGTACTATGAGAATTATCCCTCTTTATTTTGTATACGAGATATCTAATAATCCCATCCTGATTTCTGGATTTTTTCATACTCCTCTAATGTGAGGATTTTAAATTCATTGTTTGAATCCCATTCATAAATTGGTTGTCCGTCATCTGAATTAATTGCTGGTTGTCCTCCTTTTTCTACAATGTTAAATGCTTTTACAATGTTGATTCTAGTGGCGATGATTCTGTCTGAACCCTGAATCTTAAAGTACCTCCATCCCTCATTGAGAACTTTGTGCGGTTGAAACTTTCTAAATTTTCCTTTTAGCTGGGAAGATTCTTCCATTGATTTTACAACGTGTATTTCATAAATATACATGATCTAAATTTGGATTGTTTAATAACAACAATTGATTTACATTGCAAGTAAAAACTAGATCCTAGTTTAATAATGCCAGCATGTAGATGAAAGTATCTTTTGAATGATAAATTAGATACAAAAAACTTGGTTCTTCCAAGTAAACTGTACAAAGCATATTGGTTGGGCCGTTACGTTGAAAGAGTGGACAGTGTGGCAAGAGCATTGTTAAGTGCCCTTAATTCACTAAAACATCTAAAGAGTGAGGAGCCTTTGATGTCGCTTGCAGACAGTCTTGGAATTGAATTTATTAAACATGAAAAGTTTATCGAGGAGATTTTACATGGAGACATACCATCAAGTATTCTTTATGCCGTAAGAAACATGAGGACAAACGCAATTGGGTTGGGAATTGAGAGACTAGTACGAGAATCTAATATTCTGGTAATAGCGGTAGAAGAAAGGCCTGATTTGCAAAAAATCGATGAGGTAATAAAACACGCCAATGACGTGATTGCCGCAATTAATAATGTTGGCAGAGTGATCAATGAGGAAATCGCACCACCGGAAATACCAGAAGACAAAAGACAAAAACAGACACGTCACCAGCAACAGTGAAAATCATGCACGTAGACTCTCTTCCATCTCAATCAATTGATTTTTCAAAAACTGAAAGTCATAATGAGGCAATCGATGGCAATCTGATGATAAGAGAAGAATACAGGCAGTTTTTCAAAAACATTCAAAATCCAAGGTTGCTTCGATTACGGGAAAAGGCAATGTCTGCAGATCTTACTGCATACCTTGAAGGGTTCACATACAATGTAAAACCAAATGAATACAATGCAGTTCCAATGGATTTTGTTCCCCGAATAATATCTAGAAAAAACTTTCAGGTAATCGAAGATGGAATTAAACAAAGAGCAAAAGCACTAAACATGTTTCTAAAAGATGTATACACTCAGGAGAAAACCATTGTACCTGAAGAACTGATAGTTGGCTCTGAATATTTTAATCTGGATTTAATTGGACATCTGCCAAAAAATGATATTTTCATTCAGGTCTATGGGGCCGACCTTCTTTACAATGGGGACACATACTATGTAATTGAAGACAATCTAAGGGTCCCAAGCGGTGTGACTTATCCGGTAAAGATTCGTGAAATGTCTAACAGATATCTCAATGTCTTGAAAAAAGGGTACAAGCTTGAACCATACAAACCATGGACCCATCTTTACAAGGCCATGAGGGATTCATCATGGGTAAAAAATCCATTCATGGTATTGCTTACTGATGGACCATCAGGTGCTGCATACTTTGAGCACATGTATCTATCAAAACTAATGGGAATTCCAATTGTGGAGACAGGTGATATTTATGTTACAGATTCAGGCCATGTTGCAGCAAAGATTCCTGGTGAAGGTGAAGTTCAGATAGATGTCATTTATCGTAGAGTGGAAGATTTGGATGTTTTTGTACCGGGGTTGACAAAAGCATACATTGATGGAAAGGTTGCACTAGTCAATTCCCCGGGAACTGGTGTTGCAGATGACAAGATTGTGTATTCTTATGTCCCAAAAATGATACAGCACTATCTTTCTGAGGAACCAATTCTACAACAGCCAAAATCGTACAATCTGACTATCCCTGAAGAGCTTGAAATGGCAATTCAAAATGTCGAAAATCTTGTGGTAAAGGAAAGGGGAGGATATGGTGGCATGGGAACAGTGATTCCACGGGACCATCCAAAATCCAAAAGAGTGGCACTAATTGAACAAATCAAAAAGGAGATTACCGAAAAACCAGACAATTATCTTCTGCAAGAGACACTGGATTTCTCTACAGTAGTTACACGAGAATCCTTCAGCCCTTTAATCATGCGAGATTCCTATGTTGACCTCAGAGTGTTTTCATATTATGCTGAAGATGGGCCCCAAGTGCCACCAGGAGGACTGTCAAGATTTGCAAGGCATGGGAGAATAACAAACAACTCCTCTGGCGGAGGCGTCAAGGACACTTGGATTGTGGATTTGTAGTTACTGTTTAAATCAAATAAAGTCTTAGATGATTTATGGAAGTAAAAAAGAAAAGGGAATCTAAACAAAAATGAGATGTCCAAACTGTGGAAACCAGGCAAGTTGGAGGGATCCTGATTGCAACAAATGTGATCATACATTACATCAGAAAAACTGTAAAGGTAAAAGTTCTGACTGTAAGTGCCATGATGTCAATGAGCAGTTATGGTCACAGAAAAAAACTATCTAGTCATCAATAATTATCAGAACTGTGTATAGGATTTTTTCTTGAAATACAGTGGTAGTCAATTTAACATCTACAATTTTTCTCTGCCGAACTATCTCATTTACAAGAGCATCTAATTTGGATAATTCTTCTGTTTGTATTGTTTCAATATGCACAAGATATCTGAAACAATCTAGGATAAAAACATAGAATGTATCTATCTGCGTGGATTGATGAAAATTGATACAGCAGACATGATGAGTCCGGATCATGTAGTTGCAGCAGAATCATGTTCTTGGAATTTATCTTGTGAGCAGAAAAAATATTGATATTGGACAATAATTTGAGACGATTATTTTTCTGATATTTTTTAAATTCAGGGTCAACAATTATCAATTCAGGGATTTTGTTGAAACTATTCCGAAACTACAAGGAATTTTCAGATAGAATAATGATTGCCGAAAATTAACACATGTATTGTAATTGAGATTAATTATGCTGAGTTCGGACTAGCATAATCAAAAATATTATTTGGCCTTATTGGTTTTGTGATTTTTTTTGGATCCACAGATTTTCATTTATTTCATGGCACTTACAATCAGGAGATTTGCCCTTGCAATTTTTCTGATGTAATGTATGATCACATTTGTTGCAATCAGGATCCCTCCAACTTGCCTGGTTTCCACAGTTTGGACATCTCATAATATTACGTTCTCACCGTTGAGACAATTTTATCAACTTTGAATTGGATCCTATCTTTACACATAGTCATCAAATAGTCTGCCAAATATGCATATTCTATCATACTTCCTTCAAATGAATTAGTTGATTTTTGTAATTAAAGAAAATGAAAGTTGACTTTATTCAGAATTAAATCAAGAATATGTTGGTTAATGAATTGAAATACCTAATGGTTCATGAGTGAATTTGTGGTAGACAGCTGCTCTGTCTTGTTGTTTTACCTCGTTTTAAAAAAGTGGGTCTGCCTTCACTCTGTTGGAAATATATTTAATTACAAAATTATTCTAAATTGAATTTATGTTGGATTTAATCCTTTTATGAAATTTTGAATAATGTTTTTGCATTCTTGTACATGAAATTATCTCTGAATTCTTTTTTGATGTTTAATTTGGCTACAAAATTAAGATATGAATCCATGCTACTGATTGGCCAATCAGTCCCATAAAGCAAATACCTTGGTTCCCCGGCATAGTTTATCAATTCTGCAACTTTGTCTTTCATCATCTTTTCAAAAAAGTGATCAAATGAACCTACAACAAGACCAGATACATCTGCATAGACATTTTTATTTTTATAAATCACTTCCTGTGCATCTTGAATCCAAGGATTTCCTAGGTGACACATCACAATTTTGAGTTCAGGATTATCTACTGCTACATCGTCTAGATTAAGAGGTCTAGAGTATCGCAGTTTTCCTTTCTCAGAATATGTGTCGCCTGTATGAAACATTACTGGAATGCCAAATTCAATACATGTGTCATAGACCTTTTGGTATTGTTTATCGTAGGGGTAATAGTGTTCATAACCTGAATAAATTTTCATAGCTTTAATTTTACCTTCTTTAATCCAATTTCGATAAATTCTAAGATCATCATCAGTGTGATTATCAATTGTAAACCCTGCTGCAATTCCTAAATTATCATATTTTTTAATGGCATCAATGATTTGTCTAGTCGACGGTCTTTCTGAATTTACTTTGTAGGACGATAAGATTATTGCATAATCTACATTGTTACTACTCATTTCAGTTTGGAGCATTTCCAATCTATCTTCTAACAATGGAACATGTTGAGTGAGTTCATATTGATTTACATGAACATGGCAATCAATTATCATTATTTTTCTATGAAGTGAGGATTTTTCCATTCAATAAAAGTTGCATTGTTTAATGATCTAGGATCTTTCATGTAGTTAGGGAGTATCTTGATAAATTTGAATCCATTTCTTATCTGAAATGACAATACAGGTTCTTTGACTTTATGTCGTTTTACCATTTGAACATATTCTAATGGGGACAATTCTTTGGCATGTTCACAATAATTGAAAAGTCTTGCTCCTGCAATTATTCTTCTTAGATTAAGTTCTATTGCCAATTCTTTCCTTGCATCATATAGTTTTGTCGCAACTCCTAATCTCCTATGATCTGGGTGAGATGAAACATCAGCACCATATAGAGAATCTCCCTTTGGATTGTGATTTTTAAAAAAACTATCCCCACAAGTCTCTTTCCACGTATGATTTTCATATTCTGACTTTAATTCTACAATCAGACTGCTGCAAGAACCAACAATTTTTCCGCGATATTCTGCAACAAATTGACCTTGAGGAAAAACTCGAAGATGGGCTTCAAGTTGTTCAGATCTCCAGTACACGCCTTCTGCTGCCATATGTGGAAATGCAATTTTTTGCAATTCTACAATTTTTGGAATATCCTTCTTTTCCATTCTTCGTATAATTACATGACTTTGTCTTGTATGGGTAGAGGAATTCATGTTTTTTACCAACAGCATTTAAAAGTTCTTGAACAAATATGCACTATATCTTTTTAGTACCTTGTTTTCATCCTTTTTCTTTTTCTTGAATCCTTTTCATAAGATGAAGATTCTAACGCATAGTCATAATTTGGATATAACATGTTAAATTGTTGCTCAACAGTATTTTCATCATTCGAGTCTGAATAGTTCATAGCAATCAAATTTTACCTTCATTATGCCAAACTGAATCTTTTTGTTCACAGGAATCTGAACAATAATCCTTATTGCTTTCTATTTTGGTGCCACAATAGTCACAATGTGTTGCAGGATCATAGGCCTTTTTCTCAAGAATTGTTTTACGGTAATGTATCAACAAAAATGCATGGTAAAAATTAGTTAAAATCTAATTAATAGTTGATCTTATTTTAGATGAAGTCAACTCAAATACACTTTAAATAACTCCATTTAATTCCTCGAGTATGAAATGTCAATGCAAGACTGACTCTGTCTGTATGTTTCATTATATTCTAAAAAACCCTGATTCAATAATTCCAAAAAATTGAGTTCATGGAACCTTTGATGGAAACAGATACAAAAAATGGTTGTTTTGGATGTGTCTTTGATGCATAAATAATCAACTTTGAGTATGGTGGGGCTTTTAACTCTAAATCTATCATCTTTTTGAGTTTTCTCACCATCATTTGTTGATGGAATTTTAGAATTCTTTGAGTTTTTAAAATATGATGCTAATGCGCTTGGAGATAAAAATATCGTATCGAAAAATTATCTTTTACAGACATTTCAATTAAAAGCAGTCAAATAAAACAAATATCAAAAATAAGAGTCCGTGATTGTAAAACAATTTGAAAAATTTTGAACTGGAAGAAGTGTTTATTTAATTTCCTAGTCTTGAGTTATCAGGCAAAATTTGAATGCAGAAAAAATTGAGGAATTATTTCAGGCAACCTCTGATAACAAATTCTCCGAATTCAAAAAAGGGATGGTCTCCTCTGCATTTCCTGACGCTACAAAGGCAGGAGTCGAGATGCTCAAAAAAGGAGGTAATGCGATAGATGCGGCATGCGCTACCGCCATTGCACTTGGCGTATGCGAGCCTCAGGCATCAGGAATTGGAGGCCAGTCCATGGCAATAATTCATTTTCAGGGAAAAACCGTCTGCATTGATGGTTCAACACGCTCTCCATCACGTGCAATACCGTCCAAGTTTAAACAGATAATGTATAGATCCGTAGGATACAGGGCCACAACTGTTCCAAGTACTGTTGCGGTAATGGGATTTCTTAACGAAAAGTATGGGAATCTTGACTGGTCTGACATTCTAAAACCTGCAATTAAAATTGCAAGGAAAGGATACCGAATTACAAAACTTCAACATGAATTGCAACAACGTGAACTTGGGATTTTTTCAAAGGTTGAATCCAGATCTGGGGCAAAATACTTTCTCAAGGATGGCGAAATACCGTATGAACCAAATGATATCTTTGTGCAAGATGAACTGTCAGAATTTCTATCGTATCTTGGTACACACGGATATAGGTCATTTTATCATGGAAAGATTCCAAAAATAATAGATGCAGATATGAGGGAAAACAAAGGATTGTTACGCGAGGATGATTTGGTGATGATGCCAAAAATAATAGAAAGGGAGCCGATTTTAGGAAAATACAGAAACGTCACCGTCAAGACATTCCCACCTCCCGCAGTTGGAAGAATACTGCTTTTGATTCTCATGCTGCTAAATGAGATTCCAATTAAAACAATCAAGAAAAACAAGGCAGAATTTTATCATTACCTGGTAGAGACATTTAGAAGATCCCTTGCATTTAGGACCCAGCGACCATATGACATGGCCACATACAAGCAATTCGATGACAAGTTACTTCATGACAAATCTTTTCTCAAACATCTATCTGAGTCAATAGTTGACGGAATGTCTCTTAATTCACAACCAAAGGTAAAGTTTCATGATGAGGATACAACTCATCTTTCAGTAATGGATTGTGATGGAAATACAGTGGGAATAACACAGTCAATTGAACTGGTGTATGGTGCCAAAGCTGCGGCAAACGGTTTGGGGTTTTTGTACAATAGCTACATGTCATCATTTGAATATGACAACATAAACTATCCACATTATTTACGACCAAATACAAGTCCGTGGACTTCAGTTGCACCAACCATATTGTTTCACAAAAACAAACCATGGATGACATTAGGCACTCCTGGTAGTGACAGAATACCTACAACAACTGCTCAGTTCATATCCTCTATTGTGGATTTGGGGAACAGTCCAAATGATGCAATGGACAGACCAAGGATTCATTGTTCTGTGGATGGAATAGTTACAGTAGAAGGAGAAAGATTTGATGACAGTGTAATTTCACATTTGGCAGAGATTGGCTACAAAATAGACACTAAGGAGCCATACTCATATTATCATGGCGCCATTCATGCGGTGATAAAAAAGCAGAGTTCCAAAGGATTCCAAGGAATTGCAGAGATTCGCCGTGATGGAATTGCCATGGGTATAGACTGACTCTTCATGACCTTCAGTACATTGGAGTCATACGAGTCATTACATGTTTTCTGAATTCAATACAGATCAAGTCTTCTATCGGAAATTTCTTGA
>JAOTSS010000004.1 GCA_029864805.1 Candidatus Nitrosopumilus sp.
TACCTCAACTCCACCAACTACACCAACTACACCAACTACACCAACTACACCAACTACACCAACTACACCAACTACACCAACTACACCAACTGAAACGGAAGTTGATATTTCAAAATCAATTATTGAATCTCAAAAAACAAAAACTTCCAATACTCAACAAATAGTTAAAATTAATCCAAAAAAAATTACTTTAACTGAAATCAAAGAACAAACGAATCTTACAATTGAAGATATTGAATTAGGATTGATGCTAAATCAAATAAATTTGGAATGTGACAAAAGTGTGTTTACTGATACCATCTCGTACTATGATGGAATGGGGCCTGCATTATATCGATTATGTGAATTTGATGGATCTTTGAATTTCTTTAATGAATCCCTAGTTGATGATCCAAATAACGTGGAAATTCTTGTAAACAAAGGTTCTGCCTTAGGTAAATTAGGCTATTTTACTGAGGCTATGATGTATTATGACTATGCTATCAAAATTGATCCTGACTTCTTACCTGCCAAAAATAACAAGGCGAATGCTCTTGCAAATTTGAAATTTTATGATGAGTCTATTTTATTATATGAAGAAATTTTAAAGAAAAACCCTAACTACCTTTCTGCTCGAAAAAATCTTGAAATTGTGTTATCCTTAGACACTCCAAATGGATCTTTGATACATGATCCCATAAAACCCGATATCAAAAAAACAGTTTACTCTGATTCTGTTTTATCTGAAGTAACTAGTTCAAATAATAATGAAAAACAAAAATCAATAACTTTTTTTGATGAAATTGGTATTGTGTTTTCTACTTTGGACTCAATGTTTGATTTTCTGAACTAATTTTTCTATTACCCATGCGTTTTTTCAATAAACCTATAAAGCCCTGTGGTGACGATCGACTAAAGGAAACATAAATGAGTAAAATACTTGAAAAATCATTAAAGGATGCCCGAAAAGAAGATCAATTAACAATGGGTACAAAACAAGTTTTGAACTCTATAAAAAATTCCAAGCTAATTGTATTGTCTCAATCGGTTAATGAAGAAATGATTGAGAAAATTGAATCAGATGCAAAAAAAGAAAAAGTACCTCTAGTCAACTTTCAAGGGACTTCAGTCGCACTAGGAAGATTATGCGGCTTGCAATTTAGAATTTCAACAATTTCATTCACATCCATTACAGATGCAAACATCAAATCAATTTTAAAAGATACAAAAGCTGAGGAAAAAAATGATTAGTTGTATTTTTATTAATGAAAGTTTAAATGAGACAATTCTGGTCGGAGATAAATAGGATTTCTAATGACACAGTCAATTAAACTCACAACAGATCAAATGCGTATGATGTCGCTTTTCCAAAATGTAACTGGTGCAACTGCACGTGATTGTGTCGAAGATGAAAAACAAGATAGGGTAATTTTTGTAGTAAATTCAGGTAAAATGGGATTGGCAATTGGTAAAGGTGGGGTTCATATCAAATCATTGCAAAATATTGTTAAAAGAAATGTGGAATTAGTGGAATTTGACGAAGATCCGGCAAAATTCCTGGCCTCTTTGCTTAACTCAAAACTAATTTCTGAAGTAAAAATAAATACACGAGCAGATGGGACAAAACAGGCAATCGTTATGGTAGATCCGAGAAAGAAAGGAATTGTAGTTGGTAGAGAAGGCAGAAATGCTGAGAAAGCAAGACTTCTTGCAAAACGATATTTTGATATTTCCAGCGTACTGATTAACAGCCCTGAACGTGCTACTATGGAGATGTAAGATATGAGAAAATCACCACTTGGATTATTTGCTGGCAGAGTTTTAACTACTAAAAAGAAAAGACAACGATGGGCAATTTCTACATACAAAAGAAGAAAACTTGGAATTGATAAAAAAGCAGATCCACTTGGAGGAGCACCACAAGGTAGAGGTATTGTTTTAGAAAAAGTAGGTATTGCAGCAAAACAGCCAAACTCTGCTATTAGGAAATGTGTTAGAGTACAATTAATTAAAAATGGTAAAACAGTTACCGCATTCTTGCCCAGAGATGGTGCAATGAACTTCATTGATGAACATGATGAAGTTCATATTCAAGGAATGGGTGCAACACAAGGTGGTGCAATGGGTGATATTCCTGGTGTAAGATTCAAAGTTTTCAAAGTTAATGGTACATCACTTCATGAACTAGTTATTGGAAAGAAAGAGAAACCAAGGAGATAGAAATGGCACAAACTAAAAACTTGTTATTGTTTAGAAAATGGGATTTATCTGATATTGAAGTTAAAGATCCTGGACTCAAGACTGCTATATCTTTGAGAAAACAAATTTTGCCTTACACTTATGGTCGTTCAGCATTGAAACGATTCAACAAAGCGGATGTCAACATTGTTGAGAGATTAATCAATAAAACAATGCACTTTGGAAAGAAATATGCAAAAAATACTGGTAGAATGACCGGAAAGAAAACTAAACTTCTAAACACTGTGAAAACTTCTTTTGATATAATTGCATTAAAGACAGGGCAGAATCCAGTTGAAGTTTTAGTTAGGGCAATTGAATTTTCTGCACCAAATGAGGACACTACTAGAATAGTTTATGGCGGTACTGTTTATCATGTGTCCGTTGATGTTGCTCCAATCCGAAGAGTAGACTTGGCACTAAAGTTCATCGCTGATGCAATTAAAGAGGCAACATTTTCCAACCCAAAACCAATAGAGGAACATATGGCTGAACAACTAATGCTTGCAGCAGCAAATGATCCTAATGCTCCCTCTGTAAAGAAGAAAAATGAGCTAGAAAGAATAGCACAAGCATCCAGATAGATAATTTAATTACAAGTTTTTCCAGTAGCCCGAGGCAGATTCGAACTGCCGTCTCCGCCTATCCACTCTTGAGATCCAGAGGGCAGAATCCTTGACCGCTAGACTATCGGGCTACTTGCAGAAATTTTACTGTTTAAGAATATATTCATTTGTTGTGTAATTTTGAATTTTTATTGTGAATTATTTTTATTGATGTTTTAATTATGATATTCTGTAATTATTTTATTCTAACTTCGTGAATTGCAGTTGAATAATCACAAACTGCTTTTAATCGCATGTATGGAATTAATCTATAATGAATTGAATAAATTTCTCCTTCCTTTAACAAAATCTCTTTTTTCATTAATGATACAAGTCCCCTTGATGGTACATTGATTGAAATGTTTTGTTCTTGACATACTTGTTGGCGTTTGTCTTGAAATTGTTTCAGTGTGAATGACACATCATTGATTTCTAAAATTAGGGGCCAGATAATTTCACTCCACACCCATCTTCTATTTTGTGTAGCTGATGCATGTTTTCCTTTTTCACTCAACATTAATAACATCACCAAAAGATGTTATATCTTAATAGTTGTCTCAAAACGAAATTGAAGAATCATTAAACTTGTTAGAAAAAGATTGGGATGTTGACCCAATTTTACGTAAATTCATGCTGGGCAAAATTACTGATGTATCTGACTATCCACTCAAAGTACAGGATGTAGTCTTTCATGTGCCATATCTTAATTCTGAGAAAAAATTCATTTTATGGAAATGTTATTGGCCCGATTGTCACAACTGCTGCGACAGGCAAGGTAGACTCCCACTGACATCAGATGATTTGATAACAATTGGAAAAGGTCTGAAATACCAAAAACCTTCTGATTTTATAAAAAATGAAACTCTTACTGTAACCTATCAGGAACCTGGACCTTCAGGACAGCTAACTACAATGACTACAATTAATCTGAAAAGAAAAAAAGATGAAACAGAAGCTGATGATGGAACTCACATCTCTTGTAGATTCCTAGATGAAAAGGGTGGATGCAGCATGCATCCTGACAGGCCTGGGGTGTGCTATCTTTATCCATTCTCTAGCTGGCTTGAAAACGAAAAAGGCACTGCACGTGTTCATGCTACCTATCAGTTTACAGGCGATTGTCCTGGATTTTACTTGGCAGATACTCTGGATCCAATGAAGGATGAATTCAAGGACTATTCAAAAACAATCTATGATTACAATATGGCATCAAATAGAACTAATAGAGAAGGGTTTGGATCTGTCAGTTTTAGTTAGGCTTTAGCTACTTTCATCAAGTCTGCAATTTTGATGTTCATTCCAAACCTGTCTTCGTTCTTTTTCATATAACGAAATATTGCAATAAAGTCTGGCAATGCCTTGAAGAAATTAAAATCCTTGTGAATTTTTGCTCGAACAAAATTAAACACCTTTGCATATACTTTGTAGTGTTCTTCTACTGCTTTCTCATAAGCTTTGAAATCATTCATGTTTTCTAGGAATATCTCGACGCATTGCATTGAAGGAATTATTCCTTCACCCAAAAGTGCATATACTGTTCCAATTGATTCGCCAACTCCTACTACTTTTCCTGAATAGTATGGCTTACATCTGTCTGGTGTTGCAAGTCTGATTGGTCTGCCCTTTGTTGCAATGACTTTGCCTCCATGCTTTTGCAAAAATTCATCAGTTGCCTTTATGTGATTTTTATTGTAATCTCCTGCTCCAATATGTGCCCATTTCTCCCCTAGTGGAAAATACCAAAAGTATCCAGACATTCCTGGAAATGGCTCTATGTAAAAATCATCATAGGGAACACCATTTTCATATTCCACCTTGTACTCATATGTTGGCAGGAAAAAATCCTCCTTTAGCTTTGGCAGATATACTCTGTTAAAGCCAGTACAGTCAACTATCATGTCATACTCTTTTTCTAACTCCTCAAGTTTTGGAGCTTCTCCATAAATTATCTTGGAATCTTTAATGAAATCTTTGATTAATCCCAATTTGTTATATGTGCATAATCCTTTCAATCCGATATCAAACTTTACGTCATTGTTCATCTTTACATGCATGTTTTTGCCGTCATGAATTAGAAAGTCATTAAAGTCTCTTCCAGTCTTTTTGCAAAAATCTGCCAGTACTTGTTTTATTGTTCCCCATGCACAAATTGAATCGTGTCTCTCTTCTGTATTTCTTTCATAACCAACAACCTCATGCTCTGAATCCTTTAGTCTGGCCATGAGATATGATCCTGCAACGCCCATTCCCATTACTGCAATCTTCAAGGTGTCTTGCGATTTCTTTTTGCCTAATAAATACACTATCTGGAAATTTTGTTAGTGTTATCTTGATTGTCACTAGTAGGAAAAAGTAGTATTGGTTAAATATGAAAATTCCATATGTATTTTGAAAGGTAAGTCTTTCGTCTGATTACAATAGTTTCAGACCTTAAGACAATCGCTGTCATCAGGTAACAGCTGTTTCTGATCTTAAGCGACGAGCTGTCATCAACATCCTTTCGGGAGTTCATCTTAAGCTCATTCACCTTTTCATAAAGTTAAATTTAGTAACCTTATCTGTATTGCCATGGATACCTTTGATGCAATAAAATCCCGCCGTTCAATTAAAAGTTTTAAAAATCACGAAATTACTAAAGATGAAATCAATCAGATTCTTGAATATGCAATATTGTCGCCAACCTCGTACAATATTCAAAATTGGAGATTTGTAGTTGTCAAAGAACAAAAACTCAAAGATGAAATATGTCAATTATCCTATGGACAAAGACAAGTTGCTGAAGCTTCTCTAGTTATTGTTCTCTGTGCTGACCTAAAAGCCTGGAAGAAAAATCCTGAGCGATACTGGAAAAACGTTCCTGAAAAATCTCGAAATTATCTTGTTGCTGGTATCAAGCAGGCATATTCTGACAATTCTAAACTGGAAAAAGACCAAGCAATTCGCTCTTGTGGAATAGCTGCTCAGACTATAATGCTTGCAGCAAAGTCTATGGGATATGACAGCTGTCCCATGGAAGGATTTGATTATGAAAAGGTTGGAAAATTAATTCATCTGCCAGATGATCATATTGTTACAATGATGGTAGTGATTGGAAAGTCTGCAAAAGATCCTGCACCACGTGGTGGGCAATTACCACTATCTGATGTAGTCTTTGAGAATAGTTTCTAATTTTAAAATTAATTTTCCACTAGACTCTCGAGAGATAATATCCATAATATGGTATATTTCCAGTAAATTTTTCGATCAGTTCTTTTTTTAATTTGTTCAGATCTTTTTGCGTTTTCATATTTATTATGTAATTTAGATTCTGATAATGTTGACTTTTTAATCTCTATACACCAATAGCTAATCATCTGTCTTTGTTTATTGCTACAATCTGCTCTCTTATACTCGATTTTTTCTAGATGCTTTCTCCTAGTTTGCAAATGTTGGGATGCGACATTGAGGCATATTCCCAAATAATTTTTATCGTTTCAAATGAGGGATCAGAAATCTGTATAACGTACTTTCAAAATTTGGAGAAACCGACAATATTTTCTACAACCTATCTGTGTAAATACCGTGCATTGTAATAATTCCTGCAAAAAACACATTGCAAAGAGCAACACTTTAGAAGGCGGCAGGTACGAACAAGGTCAGAAACGATGTCCTGAATGTGAAGTATTTCTTTCATGGCAAGGTCTGTGGTGTCCTTGCTGCGGGAGACTTACGAACTAAACCTCGATCCGGGAAACTAAAAAAAGATTATCTCCAAATCGTCGATAAAACCCTGAATTTATCAACATACTTAATTTCATAATTGCTCCATAAAATCAATGAGCAAATTAACTGCAATAGGAATTGCAATACTTGTAATATTTCTAATAGTGGTGGGGCTCTTTGTCTATTCTTACACTCAACTCTCAGTAAATCTGCATGATGTACAATTTCACAGCATAAATTGGGCTTCTTTGTCTTGGCATAAACTGCTGGATCTTGGCCTTTCAACTCTTAGTGGGAATTGGTTTGATGCTGCATTTGAGCTAGTTGAGGGTGTGAATTTGAATTTGTTATTTGGAATTTCAAATAATGGGATTCTTCCAGTGTATATTCCTGATTTGTCCTATGACGTTTTGATTAATGGAATTTTGATAGGAAAGGGTTTCAGTGATGTAGACCTTGCAATAAACCCTGGACAAACAAAAATGATCACATCATTTCAAAATATTCACAGAGACAGCATGGCCCCAGCTGTCTCTTCCATTATTGAATCCCGGGGAATCATGGAAATTAAGGTAAAAGGTACTGCGTATTTTCAATTCTTTGGTCTTAGCATTCCGGTTCCCTTTGAGTCATCAAGAAATATCTCAATTTATGATGAAGTACGAGAGCGGATAGATGAGGAAATTCAGAAAAACAAGCTGCAAAACTCTGTGATATCATCTGTTGGCAAATCAATAGAGAGCACATTGGGAAGTATTGTAAGTGATTTGTTTGGCGGGGGTGAATTGGAATTATCCTTGTCTGGCCCGAAATTTGTAGACTCTATCTACAAAGTCAATCCTGGAGCATACACCTATGTTGCGTTTACTTTGCCATGTGAATCCAAAGTGGAAGGAGGATTTGAAGCAAGTGACATACTTGGAAATGACATTGTTGTATTGGTTTTAGATGATTATAATTTTTATAAATTTGAAAATGATGAATTAGTTTCTTCATTTTATGACAGCGGTAAGGTAAACTCTGGGACATTTGACTTAACTTTAGAATCCGGTGATTACTATATCGTAATGTCAAACCAATATTCCATGATATCTACAAAGACTGTCGAGTTCCAAGCAGCATCACTTTGTGTTTGAATCATTCCGAGTTCCTGTCTGCACAATCTTGGCATTATCTCATGTGGGTTAAATCTGTACTATTTGGAGGATTCTCTGCACTATGGTGTTGTGATCTGATGAATTCTCCGTAGATAATAGTATGAGATCTTTGCCATGATACACTGTAATCCACTTTACATTGTCTCTGGATTCTACAGACCAATTTGTTTTGCCTAGTTTTTCATCAAATACCTTGTTCATTTTTGCCTTGAGTAATGCTTTATGATGCACCAGCTTTGTCTCGGGAACCGTCAGTTGTGGGGTTATTCCCTTTTTTCTGTCATATGCCTTGAGTCTGCCACATTTGCATAATATTCCTACAAACCTGATTGCCTGGCTTGTGCTCAAAATTTCACTGCAAAGGCGATTTTCTGGTCTTAGTACTTGCACTGTTTTAATTTATTTTAAAAAATTAGAGGATGTAAAAATAATTTTCTTGACTAATTGGTGTTATTCCTTTCTGTTAGTTGGGGTTTTTATGAGAAAGGCGGTTCCAGTATGATGTGGTTCTAATATGGATTGGCATTGCAGTTGGAATTTTGCTTGTGGCAATCTTGATTGTAAAGGCTAGAAAGACTAACCCTCGCGAAATTGCTGGAATGACAATGCGTTGCAAAAAGTGCGGTACTGATACTGGCGGCATGGCATGCCCCAAATGTAACAAAACATTTGGAGTTTAGATTTGACACTTGTCTCTTGAATCATTTTCTAAACTATGCAAAACTATGCAGTTTTTAAAAACTGCTTGATTTGGTGTTGACTATTAGTCAACATTGGACTGATCAGAATCCCCATGGAGGTTGATTGCCTAATGTAAAGTATGGAATTAGTTGAGCAAGACACGAAAGCCGAAAGAACTACACATTGTAAAGAAAACAAAAGTTGTCAGGACACTTTTTGGCATACCATCCAGGGGGCATTAAATGGAGCGCTGTTATAGTATCCCAGCACAACGTGCGTGGGGATATAGTTAAGGTGTGTAGAAACATACCTACGTGGAACTGTAAAACAAAAAGATGATTTTTTTACGATAGACAAGAAAGTGAATTGAGTTAATGAAAAAACTACAAGATTTTAAGCCCATGTAATGATTTTATAATCTTTCCTATAGAATCCCAAAAACATACCAAGAGTAAACCTTGGAGTATTGCCCGTTATTTCTGTAACTTTGTGATAATAGTTAGGGTTCATGACAACTAGATCTCCTGCGTTAAAACTGGACATCTTACAGGCTTCACTGGAGTTAACCACTTTTGATGAATAGCCAAAGTCGATATTTCGAAACTTCTCATCCTCTTTTTTCCACTGTTTATTGTACATGACTAAATCTCCCCCGCTCTCTGATTCTTGCAGATGAAGTATGCAGGATAATTGACAGTCTATGTCTGACAACGCATATTCTTTTCCCTCGTATCGGACATTGTCCTTATGGACTGGAACTGATTTTCCTTTTTCATGCATTCTAATTACAGCTGGAGAATAATCATTTTTGAATTCCCTGGCAAGAGAAATCGAATGGTTTGGAAACTTGCTGCTAATGGATTCACAGATGTGTGTTATTGGGTTTTTTATCCCATCAAAGATTTTCTCAAATTCTCTTTGAGCGTCCTTTGCATCCTCAAAGTATTTTTTCTTGTTAGTTGTGTGAGACATTAGGAAAGGACCTATGTGTTTTAATTTTCCATTTTGAAAAGCACTCTGCTTGTAATTTCTTATTCTACCTGCTATCATTTGGCAATTTCTCTCATCGTAAAAATTACGAATTACTATTGCAGGAATTTTGTCTGATAGAATGGATTCCAAATTGATTTTATTGAGTTGTGAATATCTTAACACTAATGGTTCCCACACTAGTATCCACCAGCCCCTGAGTGGGACACTTTTGCCAAAATAACTCCTGATTCATCTCTTTGGTTCACCTCACATTTGAGAAATGCATCAACCACACATGTTTTCAACGATTCCTCGTCCCAATCGCTTTGATTTTGAGGTAATCCAGGTAGATCAGCTGATGACATGATTATCTTTTCAGAGTCTGAATAATCCTGCTTGTTTCCATCCTTTCTATGAGTCACGTTAAGGACAAAAGAATTGGCAGATAATACTTTGGAACCGTTTCCCCATATTATGTCAGTCATGATTTGTTTTGATTTTATTAAGATATTAGAATATCCTACATGATGATTATTTTGGCACTAGAATAATTTATTCATAAATAATTGATTTTAAAACATTTGAGGTATTCGAATTGTTTACAATGACAATGAAGCAGGAGGAGAATCAGATGATTGAAGCATTCACTCAGTTTGTATACTTCTTTGAAAATTCTTTTAGAACGTAATGGTTAGGATTTCCTTAGATGAAAATTCTGTATGCTATAAAAAATTGCTATTTATACAAACCATGCTCAAAGTGAATTTACGTATTCACGTAACTTTTGAGTTTTTTCTTCTACTGACAAAGGCAATAGTTCTTGCATCATCGACTTCATTTCAAATCGTTTAGCATCTTTTTCTTCATCAGACAATGATTCCAATTGTACTTTCATGGACATAAAATGCATGATCATCTTTGCTCTTTCGTCAAGGGACAATGCAAAGAATGCGTCTTTAACTTCACCCCATTGTTGCTTTTTGGTTTCTCTCTCTTCCGGAGTTAGATCAGCATAATGATCTTTCCATTTTTTGTCTGATCCTTTATCAGAATGTTTGGAATGTTTCCAATTATCTTTTGATACCCAATCTGAAACATATAGTGCTTCTCCACTTCCGGCATCAACTACAACCTTATGAAAAATATCATCATTTGCCAATACACCAATCTTGTACACGAGAAATCCCTGAACAACATCTAGCTTGCCCCACATTGCTTTTCCGTTTTCAACGGAATTCTCAGATACTGCCATGGCTACGCTAAGTGCAATTGCTGCTTTATCAAAATAATCATCAGAGTCTTCAGCGATTGCAATGGTTCCGGAAATTTCCGGGATTTGGAATTGACCATATTCAGCACTGACATCAATTGGAGAAAATGAAATTAGAGTAATTGCAAAAATGCTTACAGCAACTATTACGGGAATGGTAATTTTGGTTTTTGGGATTTTAGCCAAGTAATGATTTCAAATTTTTATCTAATATAACCATCTCTGCTGATTTTTATAGTGGTAATTCTAAAAGAAATAAAATTGTCTGATTTGTCATGTATGCAAGTAATATGACACTCTGTTTTTAATGAAAAATCAATCTTTTAACACTAGTCATTTCACGAAATTCAATTGATATACTAGAATTAAAAATTTCAATCATGGTGATGAAACTTGATGAGAGAAAAACAGTTCTTGCAGGATTATTAATTACACTTGGAATTACAATACTTGAGGATTTATTCTTACTACATTCCTGATGCCCGAATGCAGAGATGTAATATGCTAAGTGTAGAAAAATATCAATTAAGGCAAATTCATGACTCTAAATTGGTCCAAGTTTAAATTCTTTGATTGGATTCCAACTGTAATCAGATTACAATCAGTTAAAGATGATGATTGGCAAATAGTTCGTAAGTCAATGCTGAAAACATCTTTAGAATTCAAGTATGCAGTTTTACAAAAATGGCTTGAGAGAAACAAATACTCTGAAAAATCCAAAGTACAGACTCAAAATTATATGCAAGCATTAAGACGAAGTGGTCTAATTGAATAATCTGATAATAATTACAGTTGTAATTGTAGTTGCAATTATTATTGGAATTATGGGAAATTCAAATTACCAAGAGGTTGCATCAATACGTGACCAAAGGAATCTTCAACTGACATTAGATGATTGTAAAAGATTATTCGGTATAGGATTAGATCGTGTAGATTGTTTTGATAAATCAATTAATGCATTTGGAACTGAGGAACAAAAACTACAATGGCAAGTAGGATATTTCAATCCCTAACCTAATGTGGAATTTGCTTTAAATCACAGTATAGATAAAATTTTTTATTTTTTCAATAAAGGATCATTTTCTTTTATCTCTGAGATTACTTTGGGAATTCCTTCTTGGTAGCTAGAATACTTGAAAGAATATATTTTTGAAATCTTCTTGTTGGATACCTTCATTGATGTGGTAAGGAGCTTAACCAGATCAGATCCTAAAACTGCCTTTGCCAGAAACGCAGGAACATTCCCCGGATGCTTCACTCCCAATTCATCTGCAGTAAAGTTGACAAAATCCCTGAAAAGTGCAGGGGCGGAATCAGCCACAATGAATGATTCTCCAAATGCCTGTTTTTCCATAATTGCAATCATGCTTCCAACTGCGTCATCCACATTTACAAATCCTTTGAAATATTTTCCAGCGCTGGGTAACCTGAAGGATTTTTTTTGAAGTCTTTTGACTAGAATATCATAAAACCATCCTTTTGAACCGTAGACATCTCCAAAATAAACCACGGAAAAATCAATTCCGTTATCCTGGCATTTTTTCCTCAGATATTTTTCAGCTTCCAGTCGGATTTTTACAAATTTGGTATCTGGACTGCGCGGACTGGATTCATCAATTATTTTCTTGCCAGGATCACCGAATACTCCCAAGCCTGAAACGTATATGATTGACTTTGTCTTTACGTTAACTGCCTCAAAAAGATTTTTTGTCCCGTTCAGGTTCACCCTTTCCAAAACTTTGGAATTTTTTTCCAGTGGCGTATGTGATGCCAAATGAAAGACACAGTCAAAATCCTTTCCTTCAAAATTCAAACTCGAATCAGTTAGATCACCTGTAATCTCATCTGTTTTTATTTCCGTATGCTTTCCATCCCTCACAAGAGTGGACACTGAATATTTTTTTTCAACTAATGCAGATACAAGTCTGGAACCGATAAAGCCAGTCGCACCTGTAACTAGAACTGACTTCATAGTTACATTGTAAAAACAACAGATTTAATGTTTCAAGAATACGCGCATAATGCTAATTTTTCAGAGATGATAAATCAAAAAATTCAGGATGCCAATGTTTCTTTGACACCCATTAGAATTGTTTCTCGATCAAATGAATCGGGATTTATTTTCCGCTTGTAAACTAGCTAGCTCATTTCTATTTTTCAGTTCAAGATGATTGCATAAAAGTCCCTTTTCTTTTTTAAAAAATTAGCACTAGCACACTTTGGTTTAACTCTTTAAATTTCAAAAAAGAATCAATAGAATAATGAGTATTCTTAAAGAGGAAAAAATCGACTATTCGATGCAAAGATTATGTGACAACATTTTAGGACTTGAGAATGTGAGGTTCGCAGGCCTGATTAGTAATTTTGGAAATTTGTATGTAGGAGGATTCAAAGACGGAATCACTCCATATGAAAATGATAAAGCAAGGAGGTCGATGTACATGAAATTTGCCTTAGAGTCAAATTTTAGAAAAGATTTTGACGATTCCTTTGGTGCCTTCAAATATTCTACCATACAAAGGGAAAAAGTATCCATTCTAACAATAAACATATGCAGTTACCTTCTTTTGGTTTTTGTAGAACCAGATGTTGATCTTCATACACTAGCAGGCAGAATCCAATCTATGATTGACGAGAATGAAAGTGATGATAATAAAAAACAAAACCTTGATTGAATTTATTTTTATAAACCTTGTAAATTAAATTACAGTTTATGAACGGCATATTTTCGGATAGAGGACGGCATTAATTGATGTAATTAAAAAGAGGTTTTTGTGGATTGTAATTAAAACCAATATTTTTTCATAATATCGTTTATGATTAATACAATATTATAACGATGATGTTTTGCTAAATTATATTGGATGCCCATGAAAAATTTTGATCAATATGTTATGTGCTGATGAACCAAGACAATAACAAAAAATTGAAAACTATAACATATGAAAATTAGCACTAGGCGGTCTAGATATTTTTATTTAAATTCCAAAAACCGTAAGGCAATAAGGATATGATGCAAAAAGAAACAGAAAATGACTCAGTTATTTTGTATTTTACGAATACTTTAACTCAAAGGATTATTGAAGCGACAAATGATGTTTTAGAACATATTCTGGAGGGGCAAACTATTGTACAAAAACATTCTAGTTCCACATGCAGGAACCACTGCAGGAAACAAGGCATTAGCATATGCAAAGGAGATGGCAAAGAAACATCAATCAAAAATAACCCTTTTACATGTAGTTGAGAAAATACATCTTCCTGCTTCTATTGGATTTAGTTACAAAAGAAAGGCGTGGGCAAAGGATATACAGAATGCACAAAAAGAGATGAAAAATGAAATGCATGAAAAACTAACGGAACTTGCTAACCGACTCAAAAAAGAAGATATTTCAGTTGCAGTAAAAGTCATCCATGGGTATCCAGATGAGGAGATAATTCGAATAATCAAAGAAAACAGTTTTGATACTGTTATAATGGCAAAACGACGTAAATTGCCTGGACTAAAGGCAATATTGCAACTTGGCAGCGTGTCAAGAAAGGTGCTTGAGAGGGCATCCTGTCCGGTAATGCTAATTGATGGAGCAAAATAACACCCTGTTTCAAATCCTTAAAGAAAAGATAGGCAATACCGCGAATGTAGTTGAAGACTATGGCGGATATGAGATTACAGTAATTGAGAATGAAAAGTTTCCTTGGGCTGAGATCTTTTCACTTCTTTTGGATTCGGGATTTCAAGTCTGGATTGACAAAAAGAATTCCCACATACAGATACTCTCAAAACCTGAGGTAAACTAGTAATCATGATTCCAAAGTACGTTCTGTACCCAATTATTCTTGGATGTATCTCAGTAACTGTCAGTTTTGCCGGACTCAACGCAGAGCAGATTGCAGCAGTGACGATATTTGCATCCCTCATTGTGGGCACGTTACTCTTCTGGAGATTCAGGCTTGCGTTTGCACTTGTAGGCGTTGCACTGATGTTGGGATTGGGGTTACTTAACACCGATACCATGATCGAGTTTGCGGGATTTGACATGATTCTATTTCTGGTAGGGATGATGATCGTTGTAGGGTATTTGGAGGAGAAAAAATTCTTTGAGCACCTTCTTGGAAAAATAATGAAGGGTGTCGGACCAAATCCTGTAAAATTGGTGATAATTTTGATGCTTCTTTCTGCACTGTTTGCGGCATTGGTTGACGAGGTAACCTCAATTCTATTTATGACTGCAACGGTTTTGCATCTTACCGGGAAGCTGAAGATGGGCGCAATCCCACTTGTAATGATGACAGTGTTTGCAACAAACATTGGAAGCAGCGCTACCGTCGTTGGAAACCCTGTGGGCGTATTGATTGCAATGAGGGCAGAGCTGACATTCATGGAGTTTCTCAGATGGGCCACACCCATCTCAATTGCAGGGCTGAGTGTTGCAATCCCATTATGTCTACTATACTTTAGAAAGTACATCCGACAGATGGGAGATGCATTACGTTCGCAAAAAGCCGAGGACGTACTGATCGAAAGTAGTACGACATCCGGAGTAGAGGTGACATCACAAAAAGAGAGTTTCAAGGTTCCCTGGATCATTTTCATAGGTACAATCGCTGCCCTTGTAGCTCATAGTCCAATAGAAGAGGTCTTGGGTCTTGAAAAAAATGTATTATTGCCAGGAGTCGCATTTGCGGCAGCAGGAATAGTGTTGTTTCTAAACCACAACAAGGCACGAGAGATGGTAGAAAAGCGTGTGGATTGGTGGACATTGGCATTCTTCATCTTTTTGTTTGCATCCGTGGGTACAATGAAGATGCTTGGTGTCACTACGGTACTGGCAGAGGGCATGTATGATGTCAGCGGAAACGATGAGATGAGCCTATTCTTTATCTTTGTACCCGTGGTCAGTATACTCAGCGCACTGATGGACAACGTGCTTGCAGTGGCCACATTCATCCCAGTGGTTCACGAGTTTGGAGATCTTGGAGTGGATAACTATCCGTTCTGGTGGGCAATGCTGTTTGGCGGGACGTTCTTTGGCAACCTTACACTCATTGGCAGCACTGCAAACATCGTGGCAATTGGAATGTTTGAGAGGAGAAAACGTGGAAACATCTCGCTGAAGGAATGGATAAAGCCAGGTGCGGTAATCTCGATTCCCACGATGATTGTTGCAACCATACTTGTGTACATTCAGATGCCTCTGATGCCATAGGTAGCAAAACATTTGAAAAGCAGCTAATCAAACTGCGTTTCGATATTTGTAATTGCTTCTCTTCTTTTCTTCCAACAATTGAATCACTGAAATGTCAATCAACTATCTAAACAATTCTCTCTAAGAGAGTTCGACTACCGTCATTCAATCAAAATTGCAGGCTTGAACGGCCTAGCATGTCTTGCCTTTCCCTTAGGATCATAGATGCTTTCATCTGTTTCAGAAAACACTTGAATCTTAACTCCAAACTCTTTCTTTCCAATATCTGATAATTCCCTTGACAAGAAACTCTTTTCATCAAACTCTTTTGATTGCAATTTTGTTTCTCTGATTTCAGTTGGTTCGGAGAGAATGTCTTTGATTGTCTTTTGAACAAAGTCTGGAATCTTTTTTACATCGGCAGTTTCAGGATTTGCAATTAATTCTTTCATTACAATTCCCATGTTGGTTTGTCCTGTCATCACCTTTTCCAGTACGGAATAATAAATTTTAGACTTGAATGAATCAGCAGTGTATATTGTAATTTTCTGTGGCGTGATCTTTGTAACTTTGAGAATATTTGCAACATCATTAATTGTTGATTTTAGCAATTCTTCGGACTGGATTGCACTGGCATCAAGATTCTCTTTTGAGAATTCCGGCCATGATGAAGTTGATACCATCTCTGTGTGCCCTAGTTTTTCCCACATCTCTTCGGCAATGTGTGGTGCAAATGGCGATAGCATTGCAACACGTGTTGAGTTTATCTGGTGCATTATTCCTGAAATGTTTTCTCTGTTTTTTGCCTTGACTCTCTTGTTGTACCAGCTCAAATCCGATTCAAATGCAAACAAGATATCATGTAGTGCCTCACGCAATCTCATCTTTTCGATTGCCGCTGTGACTTGAGATACCATGCTTTGGGATTTTGATAAAATCCACCTGTCTTCAGCCTCAAGATTATCAATTTTTTCAGGTTTTAGTCTCAAGCATTCATCATACAGTGATTCTAGCTTGTTTTGAATTCCAGAAACTGACTCCATGTTAAAGTCCGCATCTTGAAGTAATTCAGCTGAAATTATGATTGCCAACCTTATTGGGTCTGCACCGTAATCTTGTATTGCCTTCCGTAACGGAATAATATTTCCCATACTCTTTGACATTTTAGAACCGTTCATCAATACAGAACCATTAACTACAATTTCTTTGGGCCAATTCTTCTCAGGAAATATTGCAACATGATTTAGTACAAAAAATGTCAAGTGGTTTGGTACCAAATCACGTCCCGAATGTCTTGAATCAACTGGATAGAAATACTGGAATTCTTTTTTGATTTGATTAATGGTATCCGTAGACATTTTTATAATTTCGGAAACTTTATTCACATCACCCTTGTCTAAAAATACGTAATCAAAGAATTCCTTTGATAAATAATCTGCAATTACAGTTCCATCGTTTACAAATTTTGAAATGGTATAGTATGCCATGTAGATTACAGAATCCGACAAGCTCTCTACAATCCAATCCTTGTCCCATGGCAGCTTTGTTCCTAATCCATGCTGTCTTGCACATGCCCTTTCATGCAACCAGCCAATGACGTACTGGAATTCTGATTTTATCTCCTGTGGCAGAATGTTCATCTGATCAAAGCATTTGGTAGCTAATTCCTTCCAGTCTTTGTCTCCATAGTTTAGGAACCATTGATTGTTTAGTACTTTGACAACGCACTCAGCTCCGCATCTGCACTTTATTGGTGCATTAGTCAACTCTAACAAAATGTCTGCATGTTTGTTTTCGATTAGCCATTCCTTTATGGTATCTTTGGCATATGCAACTTTGATTCCTGAGAATTTCTCCGTGTTTGGCTTTAGTTTCCCGCCGTAGAACTCTTTTCCATAAACTTCCTTTGTTGCCTCTTCAAGTTTTGGGTCATTTTGGGATGTGACTCCGAATTTCTCAACTGCCTCTTTTGCTGGATTCTCTCCATATCCTTCAGTCTCTATGATGGATATGGGCACGATTTTACTCACCTTTGAGCCTAAATCTTCCTCTAGATTGCTCCTTTTGATGTCCTCTAATGCTTGATAGTCAAATGGCGCATGAGCTGGAACTGACATTACCATTCCAGTACCAGTCCCACTTTCAACAAAACTTGCAGGAAGCATAACAATTGATTCTTCTCTGTGGGGAACGGTAACTGTTTCTCCAATTAGTTCTGAACCCTTTATCTCCCCATCATATGAAATTTTTTTATCCAAAAATTCTAGCTTGTATGCACACTCTTCACTTACAATCCATTCTTCATCATCTACTGTAATCTTTTTGTAAACTATCTCGGGATTGACCCACAAATTAACAACCCCAAAGATTGTTTCAGGCCGTAGCGTTGCAGTTGGTATGACGTACTTGCCATACTTGAATTTAATTAAAATATATTCAGTAAAGTCCGGTTCCACATCTCCTTGTGTGTCGTGTTGTGATACGGGATTCTGGTCTTTTGGACACCAGCCAACTGGATGGTTTCCTTGAACAATCAAATCTTTCTCACGTAATGTGTTGATCTGCCATTCGATGAAATTGGAATACACCGGATCGATTGTTGTAAACTCTCGTCTCCAGTCAATTGAATAACCCATCTCAATCATTCCAGTTTTGATCTCTTCATGGAAATAGTCTGCAATCTTTACTGGTTCAACAAATGATTTTATTGATTCTTCGGAAACTGAATACAGATTTTTTAAATTCTCGATTAGTTCTGTATCCCCGGCTTCAACTCTTTTTGCCATGCCGAGAATTGGAGTTCCAGTATAGTGAAACGCCATTGGAAACAAAACATTGTATCCTTTCATTCGATAAAATCTGGCATGAACATCAGCTAGTGTGTATGTTCTGCCGTGTCCTATGTGTTGAGGTGAGTTGGGATACGGGTATGCAACCGTGATGAATTTTTTTTGTTTCTCATTTGGATTTGTCTCAAAGTCTTTGTTTTCAATCCATTTACTTCTCCACTTGTTCTCAATCTCTGTCCAGTTTATCTCCAAATTTCATCATCCTAAAATCATTGATTTTGCTTTGGCTATTGCCTGCTCTATTTTAGATGTGTCTTTTCCTCCACCTTGGGCAAATTTTGCATCTCCGCCACCAGAACCGCCTAAAATTGAGGCTATTTCCTTGGCAATGACACCTGCATTAACCCCTGACTTCTCTCCAGCATGCACCAAAATCCTCATAGTTGGGCCTGATTCAAAAATTCCACAAAATGCACCGGCGTCATCTTTTGCCACTAGTTTTTTGCCAAAGTTTAGATGAAAATATTCATCATATTTTTCGCTTGCAGTAAAGCACAGCTTGTTTTTGACTGAAATCTCATCTAGTTCTCCTGATTCACCATCTAGAATTTTTTCTAATAATATTGGAATCTGCTCTCTTGCTTTTTGTTTATTTTCTTCCCTTCTCTTCTCTAGCTCTTTTCTTGCAGCAATCTCTTGCTCTTTTTGTTTTGAAACAATTTCTTGTTGTTTTACATACTCAAACGCATTAGGTCCTGAAACAAACTCTAGTCTTACAACTCCGTCTTGAATTCTTTTGGTCTTTGTAATTTTGATTAGTTCAATGTCTCCAGTTTTTTTAACATGTGTTCCACCACAAGCTTCGATATCCTTATCTTCAATTGACACGATTCTTACTGACTTTACTGGTACAACACCTCCCTGGTAAATTCTGAACCCATACTTTTGCTCTGCAGTACCTCTGTCAAAATATTCAACGGATACGGGAAGATTCTCTTTTACCATCTTGTTTGCAGCATCTTCTATCTGTTGTACCTGTTCATTGGTTAGTGAAGAGTGGTGAGTGATGTCTAGTCTGGCATGATCATCGTCTTTGAATGCAGAGTGCTGCCAAATCCATGAACCAAGAACTCCTCTTGATGATGCGTTGATGATGTGAGTGCTGGTGTGGTTCTTTGTAATGTTTGCACGTCTTGTTGCATCTACAATACATTTTACTGTCTCTCCTTCTTTTGGGGTTCCACCTTCTAGCTGATGAACGATAATGTGTGCATGCTTGTCTACATTAATTACTTTGAATCCCGCAATGCTTCCGTGGTCTGGTTCTTGACCTCCACCTCTTGCATAAAACGAAGTTCTATCTAGTACAACCTGAGTATCAAATACTTTGATTACCTTGGCATCAAATTCCCTTGGATCGTCTTTGTAAAACAGCATATCAGTTTCAGGTAACTCGTCTAAAGGCAACTCTGTAATTGCCTTTTTCTTTTCAGACTGGTGCAAGTCTGATAGTTTAGAGTAAAATGACGATGGAATCTCTTCAATTGCATTGACTTCCTTGAGATATTCAGGCGTAATTCCGTCTGATTCGTATAGTGTGATGAGTTCATCGACACTTGGAACTCCTCTTTCGCGAATCTTTTCTGCCTTTTTCTTCATGTGGACTTTGGATTCCTCGTATCGTCCAGCTTCGATTTTCAGAATTTTCTTGACGTCTTCTCTTTTCTCATCAAGTTCCGGATAGGTGTCCTTGAGATAGTCAATGTGAGTATCAATCAAATCATCCATGTCAAGTTTTAGATTTAATTTGCTAATCGTTGCATTAATTCTTCGCAACATCATTCTTAGATTGTATCCTCCGCCAACATTGCTAGGCAGTGCTCCATCAGTAATTGCAAAAATTAGAGTTCTAAGATGGTCTGCAATTAGATATATTCCTTCAAGAGGTGTTATCATATTGTTTAGTTGGTTGTCTGTTAATCCTGCTTTCTTTATTGCATGACGTCTAACTTCGTTGAGATCCTCATAATCATCAAGTGCCTTTGCAATTTCTGTAAAGTATTTTCGTAAAATTTCAGAATCCGAATCAATTCCAATCTTTTCAAATAATTTCTGATTAATTGGACCAAAGCAGCAATCATAAGCAGTAGGTGTTCCCGTGGTAATCCATGCAAATCGCTCAAGGCCTGCACCCATGTCGATTACTCGCTGGTCCAGCGTTGTATGCTTCCCTAACTCTCCTTGAAACTCTGTAAACACTGCATTTCCTAGTTCCAGTCCCCTCACAAAGTATTCCAATGACGGACCAAAGGAACCTCCGCCTGCCCAGACATCTTCAACAAATACGACTTCCTCTTTTTTAATTCCAAACTGATCCGTAAGTAATCTGTAATCCAAATCAACGCATTCGTCTTTCCAATATCCTTCTCCCTCTGGAATACTGTGCTGCCCAATCATACAGAAACTTGAAAAGTGTCTACCTGTAACTCCGACATTTTCTAAATCCTTGAATCTCAAACAAGTTTGTGGAACTATCAGTGGATTTGCTGGAAACTCAAAGACTACCTTTGAACCCATTACTCTTTGAAAATCTACAACTGATGCAATTGTAAAATACAAATCATCTCGCCATCTACACACTACGGGATATCTGCTAACTGAGGTGTGATTGTTTTTTACAAAAAACTCTTCTACTTGTTTCCATGCCTGAGTGTAATCAAATCGTTTGGCCGTAGGCGGCTCTCCAATGAATGAATAAGTGTCATCTGCGTCATCTGGACACAAATCTCGTCCTGAATCCAGAGTCCAAAAGAATCTGCCACATTTGGCACATGATTTTCTGACAAAACCCTGCTCTTGGAACAGTTTGACATTGTAATGTCTGTCAGGATCTGATGAAAATTCTTTTAGAATCTCTTTTTTATCCAACGATGAAGGCTGTCTTACTCCGATATTAAGAATTGTCGATTAATAACACAAAAATCAACTACTTCATTATCTTATCTGAGATTGTGAAATAAGTAAAATGGTATTTGGATCTTAAGGTCAAAAACGATCGGTATCTTGACAACAGTTCTGAGACATCCTTTGAAATGATATTTGCTCAACACTGATGATTTGTATGAACCAATTCTCAGTGTTGATTATATACAAAAATCAATTAACTTCATTATGCAATGGTGTCTTGTTGAATGTGCCAAATTCAGTTTATCGTTTGCCAGACTGTAAACTTCCCTAAGATTAATGCGTCCATAGGCATCACTTGTGGCACCATTGCACTTTTTACTTCTTGTGATGTAAATTATTTTTACACCTGTCACAGATAACCTCAAAGTCTTCTTCATCAAATACTACAGACACACCAGATGAGAAGCATTTTGAACACATGCCTATCAAGAATACCAACACCTCCTACATTTTTGACATAATGGAACCGTGACAATTCCTGTTTCATTTACTAATACTTCAGTTGGGAACGTTTCTTCTTGACTATTACATTTTTGACATAATCTTATCATGGAAATCTAGTATAGAATTTAGGGGATTAGAATGATTTCATTGAATTTTAGTTCGATCAGGTCAACAGTTTTTCAGATTCAAAATTATCTACTTTTTCTGTAACACAAAAAATGATCAAAGAATTCTTTGAGTTTATTTGGGATTTAGTATCTGGTAACTAAAAATCATTAAATCGACACTTTGCCCTGATAAATAATACATTAAATAGAATACATAATCCACTCTTCTCATGTTTGGCAAGAAACCTACTCTGAAAGAAGGCGTTCAAATTTTTTCCGTCAAAAAAAATGGTGAATTCAATGACTTTATCTTCGGTGTAGTCACTGGAGTAGATGGACGTAAAGTAGGAATCAATGGTGTGATTGTAAACCCAATAGGCCTGAAAAACAAGATCGCTCAAGGAAAAACAGGAGAGCGTTCACGAGAAATATTAGAGCATCCTACTCCCGACAATGTTGTGTTGGCCCTAGTGTATAGAGTAGAGCATGAGAATTTCACTGGCGTACTAGACCTTGATGTTGACAAATGTGATATCTTGCCACCAAAAATCTATGCAATGCTTGATGGATGGATTCGTGAATCATTACCCGAATTTATCAACACAGTCTTATCATTGCCCCCTGGTTCTGAGCGAGACGAGGCAAAGCGAGTACTGCGAAACAGAATGGATACTCTGATTGATAAAAATCTCAAACGAACCCTATATGCTGTTTGTCGAAGTCTAAAGATATTAAACTAGACTTGAAAATTCTAGGCGTGATTTCGCCATAGTTTTATATTATGCCCCAAGGAAATCTCGATACAATGGAATATGTTTACGCTGCTTTACTTCTTCACAAGCTAGACAAAGAAGTTAACGAAGCAAACCTCACGTCAGTTGTTAAAGCATCTGGTGCTGAAGTTAATGATGCTCAAGTTAAAGCACTAGTAGCAGCCTTGGCCGATGTTAACATCGATGAGGCAGTTAAAGCCGCACCTGTAGCAGTTGCAGCAGCAGCCGCACCAGCAGAGGCAGCAGCAGGTGAAGCAAAGAAAGAAGAAGCACCTAAAGACGAAGGTAAAACTGAAGAAGCAGCCATGGAAGGATTATCCTCACTATTTGGCTAAACAATATTTTTTCAAATTAAATTTTTAATCTTTATTTTTTCAGGCTCTCGATGTTTATCATTAATCTTAATTAGTCATCATACTGCCGTTGTAGTGATTGGTTGATCTCTCTTTTCCAATAGATGGCTTTATCAGTATTTTAGATTATCTGGGAACGATTGCATTTGCAGTAACTGGAGCATCAAAAGCAATCTCTCACAAAGCTGATGTCTTTGGAATTATTGTTTTGGCTACCGTGGTTGGAGTGGGCGGCGGTGTAACACGTGATGTAATCTTTGGACGATTCCCAACTGCCTTTTCAGATCCAATCTATGTTGCTCTAACTGCCATTACAGGAGTTGTGGTGTTTTTCTTATTTACAAAAATGAAAAAACAGATGAATGTCTGGTTAATTTTTGATGCAGTGGGACTGGGCGTATTTTCTATTCTTGGTGCATCAATTGCATATCAGATAGTTGGATTGAATTTTCTCTCAATGCTATTTGGAGGAATGATTACTGCAATTGGAGGTGGAATTCTCAGGGATGTCTTTGTTCGAGAAATCCCTATTGTGTTTGTAAAGGAGGTCTATGCAATTGCATCAATCATTGGAATTGTAATTTTTTATGTGATGTTATATTTTGCTGTAGAGATTCATCTTGCATCAATCATTGGAATTGTAACGGCCACAGGAATTAGACTACTTGCAATGAAGTATAATTGGAATTTACCCAAAGTACGAGAAACATGAGTAAGATTTAACGTGAATCCACTGCACATCGATTTGGACCAATCTCTAAATCTGGAATTTCAGAATGAATCAGTTCAATCTCTCCTTTGTTGATGGATATGATTTTTCTATAGTTCATGGGTCTTGGAACTGTGATTGACACTACCCTGCTGACAAATTCTTGCTTTGATAGATCAAGCCAAGGCAGCTTCTTTGATTTTCCAATTGTTGAATAAAATGCATCATTTACAGTCTTTACCCCTTCTCCATGGTGTGTTGGAAATACCATTGTGTCTTGTGGGAGGGAGAGTAGCTTGTCATGTAATGTAATGTATAACTCTGCTGCAAACTCATCTGCCTTGTCTCTCAAATCTGGTCTTCCGATTGACTCAACAAACAAGATGTCTCCAGTGAAAACAAATTTTTCATCCACAACGAAACTCAAACTTCCTGGCGTGTGGCCAGGTGTGTGAATGATTCTTACTTTTGTCTTTCCAAAATGCATTTCATCAGAATCTCCAAGAAAAGATGCCTTGACATTATATCCCTCATATTTTGAAAAATACAATTTTGCATTCTCAGCATTTGCAAGGTCTCTTGCAGCTGAAACATGATCCGCATGTTGATGTGTGTCAAACACTTTGATTATTTTAAATCCATGTTGTCTTGAAATTTCTGAATATTTTTCAAAAGGATATAGAGGATCAATTACAATTGCGTCTCCATTAGACTCTATTATGTATGAGAGACATCCTTTTCCTACTTTTTGTACCTGGATTATTCTCACTGGCTTATTTATGATCTCAACTGCTTTGAGAACTTGATTCCATCTGGCAAGACCTCCTGTTAGAGTTTTAGAATCTACTCCTGCACGTGCCAATGCAAAACTTGCAATCATGGCACGATTTCCATGTGGACAAATAGTGACAATTTCTTTATCTTTGGGTATTTTTGTCATGGTTTTCAAATCAAAAAGTTCTTCCAATGGAATGTTTATGCTTCCTGGAATTCTATATTCGGAAAATTCATCAACGTTTCTAACATCTAACAGAAACACATCTTGGAATTTTTGCGCCAATTCCTCAGGCAAAATTGTTTTTCCTGTATGGGCATTTGAGATTTTCCCATCCCACGAAGCAAACCCTCCTTCTAAATAACTAACATCAAGACCTACTAAAGTCATCATCTCAGCTGTTTCTTTAGCAATGTCTTCTGGCTCTGATATAAGCACAATTTTGGTATTTTTTGGAATTTTTGGCATAATCTCTTCTTTGGCATGGGTGTCACATACCGCATGAACTGAGCCTTCCACATGAGATTTCTCAAAAACTTCTTTTGGTCTAAGATCAAACAAAAGCAAGGCCTTTTGCTGAGATAGTTCCTCTTTTAGTTGCTTAGATGATATTCCTAGTTTAGATTCCCCCATGACAAAATTATTGCATAGTTATAATTAAAATATTAAATCATAATTCTCAAATTTGGATTTTTGTTTGAATTCTAACATCTTAATTTTATTTTTAATTGGATAACTACATACTGAAACTAATCCTGAATTCACTTTGTCTTTGCATGGTTACAAGTTTTCATAAAGTCTATTTTCTTTGAACACCAACGGTTCCATTTGTTTGCTCCACTAAATCATAATTGTGAAAAATATAGCAGTTGACAAACACAACAAAAGTGCTAGAACAACTAAATCTAATAAATTCTCTTTATTGTCTTTTGCCTCTTGGATTTGTTCTCAAAAGAGCACCGCAACATGGACATCGTACGCTTTTAACCATTAAAAAAATACTACAAAGAGTGCATCTTTTTTGCCCATGCTGATATTTTGAACCATTTGGAATTTTTTCTCCTCTAAAACCATCACATACACCTTTACAGGAATAACCCATTATTTTACACCCTCAAAAGATTTGTGACAGCATGGGCAAATGGAGTATCTTGATATTAATTCAAGATTACATATTGCACAATATTTTCTAAAAGTATTATTTCCTGAACTTCTAAATTCTGCATCTGCATCATAGTATCCGCACACACTCCTGCAGAAATGTTCACTCATCATGTTTTTCCTTCACCTCGAAAAATGATCCGCAATCTTTGCAAAATATTCCAAAATTTTGAATGTGAACTGCTGTATTTCCACAATTGACACAAATTCTAATTGCCCGATTCACTGTTTTTTTGTTCGATTCCAATTGATTTTGTTGAACATGTTGTATTTGCATGTTCTTATTAGGAATTATTCCTAATTAAGTGTTATTATTAATTAGGAATCATTCTTAAGAGATAATAACTATAAATATGAAATACAGGTAAACCAGACATGCAACAGCTAGAGGAACTAATGGCATCACTGCGTGAGGACGGCCTTAGAATCACTCCGCAGAGAATAGCAATTGTAGATTATCTCATAAATACCGATGAGCATCCTAGTGCAGAGCATATTCACCAGACAATTCAAAAAAAATATCCTATGGTAAGCCTATCTACAGTATACAAAACCCTTGATCTTCTAAAAGAGAAAAAACTAGTTAATGAAATTGAAGTTGAAGGAGAGTCAAGATTTGATGCCCATACAGATGAACATATCAATCTAGTTTGCATGAATTGCGGAAAAATTGATGATGTTGATGAAGATTCCCTTAAAGAAATTCAAAGCAGGGTTGCAAGAAAATCAAAATATCTTATTGTAAAGGGCAGTTTTGAGATGTTTGGTTATTGTAATAGTTGTAAATCTAAATTCAATTAGTTTGGTTACGATTGGCAAAATACCATCCTCAATTAATTTCAACAAATTGTTTTGAGTGTAAACTAAAAGTAATTGAGTTTATGCTGGTGTGTATTCTTTTGCTTGACTTGCAACAGCTCTTGCTTGCGCATCTGCTTTTTGCAAGATTTGCTCTTTTGTCTCATCTGTCATAAATCCTGACTCTACTGATAATGAGCGAGCATGTTGTGCGGCCCTGCTAAGAATCTGTGAGATGTTGTCTGAAGTAATGTATGCTGCCTCTATCGATAGAGAAACTGCTTCTTGGTGGGCTTGACCGAATTGTGTTCTTATCTCCTCAACATCTATTACCATTTCTTCTGCTGCATATGCTGCTCCTTCCTCAAGTGCTGAGTAAAGTGAAATTCCAGCCTCTACTGGTTTGATATCTAGTTTGCCTAGAATTGATGCCAATTTTTCATTGATTGCCTCTCCTTTTAACACTGGTGTACTATCTTTTGCAATCCAAATTGTTCCTTGATCAATTTTTGTTGGAATGCCAGCTTCTTTAAATTCTGTAAGCATGGGTCCTGGTGCAATTCCTGTGTTCTTTGCAGGTACGACTATATCGATACTTGCAATGTCTCCTCCCCTTGCTGCCATCATTACTTTGTTTTTAGCTAAAAGGACATTGAGTTTGAATGGTGACATATTTGTAAACAGGAACATGCATTGACCTTCAAGCTGGTTTGCAATCTCTTTGATTCCTGGAACATCTATTGAGTTGAGCGCTTTTTGTGCAACCTTGTCTTTGATTGCAACAAATTCTACCTCTCCTTTGAGTACTTTTCTTAATGGCAGAATCTGTGTAGAACGTACTTTGTCCATCTTGATGATGGCGATTACTTTGTATTTTTTTGGTAACTCTTGTAATTGCTGATACATCTGAGTCTTTCTTTTAGGGTATGTTGTTCTATTCTCATGCAAATTTCTTTCTAACCTCTTGAATTTGTTTTATTGGCTTACCCATTGTAGTTTTAATCATAACTCTTTTCATGTTCTTCTCACCGTTTGGCAATTTCTTTTCAATTGCATTTAGAACCGTGTGCGCATTGATTGCCAAATCTGCATCGTCCATGCTTTCATCTCCAATCTTGCATGACACGGATAGTGATGCTCTTGTTCTAACTTTAATTGATGATCTAAATCTTGTTAAAAATGCATCAATTGGTGCATCAAAAGGAACCGGCGTTGGCATCTTTCCTCTAGGACCCAAAAGTTGACCCAAAGTCTTACCTACTGTCGGCATTACTTTGGTATCTGCTAAAAAGAAATCATACTTGTTGATGAATTTTCTAGATTCTCTTTTGTTAGCTCCGAATTTATCTAATTCTTCTGTTCCGATCACAGAATCTGCGTTTGCTTGTTTTGCTTTCTGACCCATCTCTCCTGTTGCCATTACACAAACAGTAGCTGGTGAACTAGTCTTTGGAAGTTGAACTACTTCATTAAGTGCAAACCCTTTCTTTACATCAATATCTTTGAAATTGACAATTAATTCAATTGACTGTGTAAACTTTTTCTTTTTTGTAGCAGACTTTGCCTCTTTGATAATATCTACTAGCTGAGACTCTGTAATCATTACGAACATTTTCAAAAAAGCCTACTTAAAATCGTTTATGGCCATGAATTCTATACCTCTTTTATTAGATGGTTACGTATAGAATAATGCTTGCTAAGTAAGAAATGGATTACATTTGCCCAGGATTTATCCAAAGAATCAAGATCATACCGAAAGTTCTTTCATGCAATGAAAACCGACTCTACCATATCACTTTACGCATATTCTATGAAGAGATTCATGGATTTTTTACATAGCGAAAAATACGTAGATGATCCAGGCGACTATGACAAATTATTAGATTTTGACACTGAAAAGATAACTGACGTGCTGGAGGATTTTGTCTACCATCTCAACTCAACCCAGAAACCCAAGGGCGTAACCACTCTTCTTGCAGGACCTGAACTGTTCTTTGAGATGAACAGAAAGATCTGGCACAAGAAGCTAGTACGAAAATCCATCAAAAAAGATGATGTGGAGTCTGGCGGAAAGGTGCCGATATCAACTGAGGAGATTAAAACAATGCTGGATTGTGCCAAACATCCGCGTGACAAGGCCTTGGTTCACTTTCTTGCATCCACCGGTGCCCGACCTGCTGGCTTGCATGATCCTATCTTGAGAATGAAACATCTTACCTACATGCCAAATCCAAATAACCCCAATCACGAACAGCATTGGTGCTATGCCGTAAAAATCTATGATGAGTCAAAAGAAGGGTATTGGACGTTTCTTACCCCTGAGGCAACCCTATCTTTGAACAGATATTTCGGATGGAGAAAACATATCAGAAAAGAAGAGTTTGATGATGAGACTCCTATTTTTGCAACCTTTTCGAGAAGTGCAAAAGAGAGACATCTTGGCATACATGGCATGAAACAAATTTTTAGAAATCTCATAAATCGCTCAAATCTACAAAGGGTAAAAAAAGGCAATAGATATGACAAGGCTCAAAACTACATGTTCAGAAAGAGATTCAACACCATTCTAAAGCTAAACAACGATGTCAATTCCAATATTGCAGAGAAATTGATGGCTCACAAAAGAGGACTGGATGGAACCTATCTTCAACCAACAAAAGAAGAATGCTATCGTGAATTTGTAAAGGCAATTTCCCAACTAACGATAGATCCTACAGAAAGACAAAAGGCAACTCTTGAAGAAAAACAAGAAAAGATTGATCAGCTGGAGGCCACCGTGCAAGAAAACTCTGAATTGAAAAAGAAATTAGATGAGCAAGAAGACAGAGTGACCAAACTTGAAGAGATGTTGTTTGATTCTAACTTTCATCCTATTTCCAAATCAGGTTAACTAAATCTGTTTTAGTTTATCTTTGAAATTTACAATGTCTGGTAACATCAAAACATAATGGATGTGATTGCAGTCATTCTTTTCATCAAGATCGCACCATAACTTTCCGTTTCGTATAGTTATCGTTGCTAATCTAGTTTTTTTTGCCAAATCATCACGAATCAACATAGATTCTTCTTCAAATTCTAATAGTCTAAGTCCAGGTACAACTCTTTTGACAAATTCATCTTTGGTTAATGATTGTCTTAAAAGTTCATTTGTGAATTTGTGTATACTTAGATTTTTCTCTTTAGATTTTTTTGTGATCTTTTCGTATAGGAGATTTTCCACATCGATAGTCTTGATATTTTTCCTTGCCACATCCATGTCATGTATTTTCCATGTATTAACTCTTTTTAACACATGTATCCATGTATGTTCCATGAGCAGTGTTAAATACATGAGACTACATATACCATACATGGATTTTACTACGGTGAATATAGGTAAAGAATACCTTGAAAAGTTAGGTCGGATTTCTACTATCGAAAAACGTTCCAAGACAGGCGAATTGCACTATCTGATCGATAAAGAATATGGCTTATTGGAGGCTGATCTAGGTTGAATTTTGGTAATTTTTGGGAATGCAATGACAAATTACCCAACAAAACCCAATTTCAAATTTTAATCAATAATCAAAAAAGAGTCATCAAGACTTGTGATTCTCACAAATCTCTTCTAGAGAATCTTACCACGATCAAAATTATTTCGGATGTTTGTGCATAATGAAGATTCTCTTATTCAAAGGAAAATGTCTGGAACCATTCAAGATATACCACAATCCAAATGATGTTACCATTTGCAATGATGGAAAAGTGTTGATCAATGAAGTTGGGAATGAGGGTTCGTATAATTTTGTCCACCTACAAACAGAACTGGTTGCATGTGACGACTCTGATCAGAGAGAGTTGTGTCTCTTGCTTTTTGTGGAGGAGGAAAAGTCACAATGATAGTTGGAAGATGCAATGATTGCAATTTCATTGCAAGGTATAATTCAAAGTATTTTTCTGTTCTAGAATTGGAGAAACATACCATAACATTTCCAATTGAACAGAATGAATGCAGTCATTCTTTGATTTATTCTCAGGAGGATGAAGAATGATGAGTCTTGGGTTGTGTATGTGTGATTCTTGTGAGAGTGAAGAACAGTACATGAAAAAATACTCTAAAGAAATGTCATCACAGAAACATGATCACAATTGCAAATCATGTCATGTTGATCAATTACATCAAAAGAAATTCTTATCTGAAATAAAAACAAGGGAGACGTTTTACAATTGAGCAAATCATTTGAGACATCAACTTGTATTGAATGCAAAAAAGAGATCTTTGCATACAACTCTCCTGCAATTTGTAACGCTTGTTTTGAAAAGGAGAAGAAAAAGAAATGATTATTCAAGATCATTACACTCAACAATGTTTTGTAGTTGCAGAATTTTTTCCTGCTTGGAGTCGTTGTTTTGACCGATCATCAGTGATACATTCAAGTAGTACAGAATTGCAAGATGTTGTTGATAAGACAAGAAAAACAGAGAAGGAGATGGGATTATCTCACTATGATGATTTTGGGGAGCATCAATATGACAGAGAATTATCATCATCCCTTCTCTCGTATCTTGTGGTAGATACCGTTGATCGTGTAGATCTAGGTAGCATAAAAGGAGGATCTTTTCCTGTTGCCTGATTGGCACTGTCCCAACTGCACTGCATTGCTGGCAAATGATGGGACACTAAACAAGCGTTGTTACTCTTGCAGGCGACATTTTCGCATCCTGGAGGTCAAAATAAAATGAAATCAAAGTGCTATTTTTGCCATATCTGGCTACAGGATGCCCATAAAGTCAAGATGTATGATGGCAGAACTGTTCCTTCGTGCCTGAAATGCCGTGAATTGGTGGCAGATGCAGTAGTTGACTGTGATGATTATGTGCTTTTTGAGAAAACGGAGAATCTGACATGATTTTGACTAATCTTGAGGTTAGAGCGAGGTGAAATGAGATAGGAAGTTTATCAGATTATGTCACAGTTGGTGATTCAGTCAGTCTGGCAAAGATTGGGGAGAAACCATTTACCATCACATCAATTGAGGATTCAGACTACACCCAAGGCGATGAGACAACCAAGGGAGTCAAGATAACTACAAAAGAGGAATTTGATATTGAGGGCAACAAAGTCAGAAAGTTCCACACAACCCGAATTGCAATTGTAAACTCACTTGCAAACGAGAAGATAAGAGAGGACGTAAACCAGAACGGCAAATCGTTGGGACCAGTGAGATGTGTCGAAGACAAGTCAAAGACTGGAAAGAATTTCATCAATCTAGTTGATGCCCAATAATTTTTTTCTCAATTTTTTGTTTTTTTAAAAATTGTGCACTTGGCAGAGTGAAAAACATGCAAAGGAAAAGAAAAACAAAATGAATGACAGAAAAAGAGTAGAAAAGATAAAGGAAGAACTGGCAAGGATGTCATGCTTTAGGCAGGGCTGTGCCATTTGTCATTGCAAATTACATCCCAAAGGAATGACATTCCATCACATCAAGTATCTGGAATCCGACAAGGTGCATTCAGACTTTGCACCCGGATACAAAGGCATGCTGCAATATTACGAGTATCTCAGACCAGTAATAAGACAAAACCCAAAGAGGTTTGCGTATCTGTGCAACCCACATCATCAAACAGTAACAAGACTGTTGAGATTCAAGAAAGACAAGCAGGAGAGAATCTTCAGACTGGTAAGGAGGTCAAGACAATGAATCCTGCAACTTGCATACCATTACATGAAATGTCTTTGCAAACAAGAATCACAAAAAGAAATAAGGATTCAAATTTATTAAATAAATTATTAATTTATTTAATAATTATTTTTGTTTTATTGATTAGAAGAAGAGGTGTTGTGTTTGGGTAACAACATCAAGTCTTTCTCTTACAAAGATAACAAAAAAGAGATTGTAGAGTCTGCAGAAAAGATTGCATCTAAGGAGGGCAAGAAATTCTCAGAACTGATCCTGGAACTGTTGGAAAAGCATGTCCAGATACACGGGGATGGAAATCCTGCCTATGCTCTGGATCAGTGGCAAGACAACCCCCGAATGCTTGCAATACCTGCACTTGGGAGTGAAAGGGAGACTGTTTTCCAGTATTGGCAGAAGATCAGGGGCACAAAGACCTGGAATGAGGTCGAACTTATGCTCAAAAACTGGATAGACTCCCATAATGAAGTCATGAAAGAGGAGGGCGATTCTGTATGATACTGCCAGAACTGCAACAGGCAACAAAGACCCTATCAAAAATGGAAGATGACTTTATCACCGGTCTAGCTGAGTCAATTGACTTTTCAAAACTAAAATCAGGACAAAAAATATCTCTGGAGCTAAACTCTGATGAGCATCTCTATCTGTTAAGACATCACCAAAGAAGAATTATTCCAAGACTGGAATATTACATACAAAATGCAATTGCAAAGTTCTGGTCTGTCCGCATGGCCGAATCAATGGTTCCAACCAACCAGGAAAAACTGGAACATATGCTAGAAAAAATTGCAGACAGTGCTGACAAGTCAAGGGCCACTCTGGTAAAACAACAGATCTCAAAACTGTTCTTGAAAGGAGATTTGGAATGGGTCTTTTCAGTTTACAGGAATGTATTGGGTGATGTAAATATCAATCCAACAATACTAAAACCGATTCCACTTTCCGACATTGGTGCAAGCAGAATTGACAAGCTCGTATCCTTTGATTGTACCATTAACGGAATGGAGGCACAGCAGGCAATTGAGGATGCATACGACACGCAAAAGAGTGGCAGGGTATTTGTTGAAAAATACTCCAAGGAAAGAGACGGAAACAGACAGGAGACACACTATGAGGACTTTCAGTACTATTGGCTGGAAGAGAATAGTACGGAATATTCAAAGAAAAAGATCCTGAGAAAGATTCCAGGAAAGGCATTTGGAAGATTTGTCGGGGCATTTGAGACTGGTGACAAGGTAAGGGTCACAGGATTTTACAGGACTGCAGGATCCGATTCCAAAACTAGTTTGGCAATGGATGTCGAGATTGAAATCATCAACATGCAAAGACTGGAAGATGATTCTGAGATTATTCTACCTAATCAAGAACTGGATGAATTCAAGAAACTGGCAGACGATAACCCTGATGAGTTTATCTCACAAGTCACATCATCATTTGCACCACATATTGTAGAAAACAGATTGCCAAAGATGGCCCTGCTATTATCTGCCATTGGCAGCTCAAAACTCCAAAAGTACAGGACCCATATCCACGTATACCTGGTGGGAAATCCAGGCACGGCAAAATCAGAGATGATAAAATCACTGGCCAAGATAAGGTACATGGCAGTCTATGCTGATGCCCCAAACGCCAGTGCCAGAGGCCTGATGTATTCCCAGGAGGACTGGGGCAAAAGAAAGATCCTCAAGGCAGGCCTTGTGGTAAAGCACGAGTTACTGGCATTAGATGAGCTAGACAAGATGGGAACAACAAGGCAGGAACTCAACACCACAATGGAGCAACAAATTGCCACCTACAACAAGAATCCTTTCAACATACAGACACCAATTAACTGTACCATAGTTGCATGTGGTAATCCGCAAAATGGTAGATGGAATGATGCACAGACTCTAATGGATAATCTCAAGCCAATTGAATCAGAGTTACTGTCAAGGTTTTTGATTGTCAGAGTGTTCAAGACGCATCATACTGCAAAGAGATTGCAACACATCATAGACACAATACAGCAAAGGGATACTGTAAAACCAATTTTCTCAGAAAGACATCTTGCAGGATTGGTTTCACACTGCAGAAAGCTAGAACCTAAACTGTCTGCAGAAGCTGAAAAAGAGATAATCTCATTTGCAGAGTTCTTCGAAGGTGTTGAACAGGATTCAGATTCTGATCTGCCATTTGAGACAAGGCAAGAGATAGAACTAATCCGTATATCAACTGCAATCGCAAAGTTTCTGCAAAGAGAAAAAGTAGATTCGATTTGTGTTAGATTGGCAATAAAGTTCATGAAAGAATGTCTCATGTCACTTGGAATGAACACTGAAGGCAAATTGATTGGCATGAATTTGTACGATAAAGCGGCAAACAAGGATGGTGCGTTTGTCAGTATAGTGAGAAAATTAGAAAAGAATTCTGCTGATTCCTCCTTTACAGAATCAGAACTAATCGAAGAGATGCTAACCCATGAAGATCATTGGAAGACAAAGGAATCTGCGCATTCTTACTGGAAGAGATTCAATCCAAATCTGAATAGAACCTCGCAATACTTTGAGCCAAAACCCGGGAGATACCAGAAGGTAAAATAGGTGATGATGATACTGTGATACGAACCTGCATCAGCTGCGGCATGACAAGCCAGAGATATGGCAAGTCCTGGGAATTGTGGAACCCGTGTGCAAATTGTGCAAAAAGATGCAACCCCGAATATTATCGAGTAATGAAATGTCCTGATTGCGGCAGTACTAGTAACAACACTACTGCACTATGCTGGAAATTCTATGGAAAATGTGGAAAGTGTGCCTACAAAAAGCCAGATTTTAGACGACATGTGCTGTGCAAAGAATGCAATGAGGTATGCTACAAGCTAAAGTATCAAAAACTGGGAGTTCATGCAATCAATCTATTCTATTGTGTCCATTGTAGTGGAATAATCACAAAAGAAGGTCACAGAATCTTGCAAATGGGAGGTTTGACTTTATGAGTGAAATCTTTTCAGAAACTGTAAACCATTTTTCTAATCCGAAGAGATCATTCAGGGGATTACGTGCAGGAGGCTCCTGTCGTGGAATATGCACAAGATATGCAATCACAACAAGATGGGGTCAAAAAAAATATGAACTAGGATTAAGATTTTGCAGTTATTGCAAGATATGGTTCTCTTGTGACAGATTATGTTGTATTTGCTGTGGAAAAAGACTTCGTCACCACAGGAGGGACAAGAATAATCATGATTCTAAGAAGGAGATAAACAAACAATAATGAAAGGATTATGTCACATCTGTTATTATTCCAACAAGGAAATCTTTTTTTCAAAAAAGAATGGAATGACTGTTTGCGCAAATTGTGCAGTTGATCAACACTATAATCAAACTAAAGGAGACAAGAATTGAAATCAAGATCAGTTCAACATCTCTACTCCATTAACGTACAGGATGAATATGGTACACCGAAGGAATTGTTTCAAAAAATATGTGACAAATACAAAATATTTCCTCAAATCGATATTTGCGCGAGTGATACAAATCATGTTATATCAAATTATATCACAAAGGAACAGAACTGTTTCAAATACTCCATAACAAAAGATTTTTTCATGAACCCACCATACTCTAGAGTTTCAGAGTTTATGGAGTTTGCATATGATCAACACATAAAGAATAATGTCTCTTGTATTATCTTGACATATTCTAAGACTGGTACGAGGTGGTGGCACAAGTATGTCCAGGGAATTGCAGATCATGTTTATTTTCAAAAAGGACGAATAAGATTCTTGGATGATAATGGTAATAGAACAAAGCATTGTGCACCGTATGATTCTGTGTGGATTGTTTTCAAAAAAGAGACAAACAAGAAAACAATGAACTGTAACACATAAAAGAACAACAAAAGAGCAGACAAAAAGTGTCAAAGTGCAAAGGCGTATGTGACAGATACAAGGCAACAAAGCCACGAGGCGGATCCAGATATGCAAACGGACAGAAGAGATGCCAGGTGTGCGAAATATTCATCAAATGGGAAGGATTGTGGTGTCCCTGCTGCGGATATAGACTCAGAGCTCGACCAAGAAACAGAATCTATCGGGAAAAGATTCTCAAATTAAGTGCAATGTCCTAAAAAAGATCTAGTCACAAAAATCAAATTCTGCCAAATCTGCATAAATGTAGAAATCTTTACAATCTTTGAGATGAATCAATTATTATGGGATTTCTAAAGAAAATCAAAGACACTGCTGAAAAGGGTGTCGAAAAAGGTGCTGAATTAGGCAAGAAAGGAGTTGACAAGGAGTTGATCTCGGCAAGAAAGGCGTTGAGAAGGCCAAAGGAGAATAATTTTTCTTTCTCTTTTCATTTTTGAATATGATTCTGCAGTAGGAGGCAACAACAATCATCATGACAATAGGATGCAACGGAATATGTGCAAAGTACAAATCAAAACGAAAGGGCACTCATCTTCGGTATGCAAACGGAGAGAAGAGATGTCAGAGATGCGCCATATTTATTGACTGGGATGGAATCCGTTGCCCATGCTGCAGCTACAAGCTTAGGACAAGACCACATTTTAAAAATACAAAGAAAAGTGAAAAATCATCATGACTGAAAAGGCAAAATACCAAAAAGGATTCATGCTGATTCCAGAAGAATCATTGGGGCCTTGTGATAATTGTGGCAATGGGACCATCATAAAGTTCTGCAAAAAATATGGCGGATATATTGGTAAATGCACTTTTTGTAATGTCAACTGGAGGGAATCATAGTGACAAGAAAGCCAGGATCTGCAAGACAACAAAGATTGTACAGATGCAAAGAATGTGGTTCTACTTTTAAAAAACACTCCAATCTTGTATTACACATGAAAGAGATTCATGGGATTGAACTATAAAATAAAAATAATAGAATTATAAGTTCAACAAATGGTTTTAAATAAATTAATTCTAGTAGATATTTTCAAACTACAAAAAGCCTCACAAATTAATTCCTTTCGCTTATAACCTTATAACTCAATGATATCGAGCTCCCGACATGAGTCAAAAATTAATTTCTGTACAATGCTATTGTGCAAAACCAGAAATTGTTTTTCTCCCCTTTGAAAACGAGACTGTCTGCAAAGTATGTGGTGTGGTTTTAGAAAATGAAATCTTCCAACAAGACATTGAAAACACAATACCATATGAAATGTTATGCAAGACAAATCTCAACCTTCACCAAAGAAAGCAAGTTGGTGGAGATCCAAAAGATGAGCAAAAGATAATCTCATCAACAAAATTTCACATCCATGAATCAGATCAGAATCTCCTGGTTTTCTCAGATATTTGCAGAAAGATGTCACTGAATAGCACTATTTCAGAAGACTGTTGGTCTGCATATACTCATGACAAATCCAGTCTGACAAAGGCAAAAAAGATGTGCCATGCAATATACCAAACCCTGCAAAACAGGGCAATACCATACGATGAAAAATCAGTGCAAGAAATCGTCTGCAGTAGCCTTGGCGTAAAGAACGCATCAGACCAGAGAGGAATCATCTTCAAGACTGGTTTTTCTCCAGCATTTGACTCTCAGGAGACAAAAAGGCGATTCTACCTCAATCTGTTTGTTCAACAGGCACAAAAAGAGTACAATATCTCTGATGTGTCCATATTCAGAAAAAACTCAGAGAAATATCTGGATGTTTTGATGAGATCATTTCCAAATACTGACTATAAGACCCTGACAAAAAAGGCGACTGCCATGGCAAAACTGAGGTGTTATAGCAATTGAGTGCAGATATATCCTCATCACCTGTTGAAACTACAAACAATGATGTAACTCATCTACACAATCTAGTCGAATCGAGTTCAATTACATTGCTTGCAGAAAATGTCAGTATCATCATGGAGTCAAACATCCAAAAATACGCGTCAAGGAACACAGAAGATCTTCCAACAGTCAGATTGGGAAGAGTCAATGAAAAAGTCTATGCAATCAATCACTATGATGTGGTTCTTGGATGCATGCAATCAAAAAAGAAAGTAAGATGCACCATTGAGGAATATGAGAACATATCAGATGTGATGGTGCAGCATTTCAGAGATGTAATGTCAAATGATGTTATCAACACACCTCTGATTTACAGTTCAGTTGATTCATTGCAAGAAAGACTAAAGACAGACAAAACATCTGTTCTAAAAATTCTTGGAATAGAGAAAAACCAATACACACGTCTACTAACAACTACCAACAACATTTCAGAAGCTGCAATCTCAAAACTTGAACAACTAGTAGCAGAACTCTCAAAGAGAAAAGGACTAACTGCAATCCAGGCAAGCATTCCAATCTATATGCTTGAAAAGATTTCCAGAGTCTCAGATGAGAAACAACAACTGCAACTTATACAAATTATTGAATCAGATTTGCAGTCAATCAATGATACAAAATTCTTTTGGATGACTCCTGAACAGATTGACTCCATACTGCAGTTGGTAAGACAAGATGCAACTCGAACAGAAAACAAAAGAGAAGATTCCACTGTTGCAGAATTTGTTGAAATGGAAGATATTGGAAAAAAGCCTGAAGAAGAAAAATCATCAGCAACTACTGCAACATCAAAAAGAAACAATACACCAAATGGGAATTCAAAAGAAAAAAGAGACAATCAAAAAAGCAAACCAGTATCACAAAAGACAAGACAGATTATTGATACGATTCCAAACATGCTAGTCATTCCAGATGAGCGAGGACAGCCAAACTATCTAGTTGACAAGAAAAACGGTGCAGTGACCAAAGTGGATTCCAAATCCACCAAGGGAATCATAAAGACTGAACAGATGCCCTCAAAGAAACTCTATTCCATTCCGTTAGATGTGGCAAAATTTCTTGGAATAGGTGAGAATGATGGTGATGAAGGTAGTAACAATAACGGCAAAAACAACAACAGACTATCGACAATCCGTCACAAAAATATCTCAGGCAGTGATTCACTCAAGTCATTTGTAGAATCCCAGAAAGACCAGACCCAGCGATATACGATATTTTGGAATGAGCAATAGGCTTTGCAAGAAGATGATCACTACATCAAGGGTCTGATGCTGTACAGAAACAACATAAAGAAAAACTCCACTGCAGCAAAAATTCTTGAGGCGTCTTATGACGTTTCAGAATTTTCTCTTTTTGAGATTGTTGAGAAAATAAAAAAATCATATCTTTACACAAAAAATATTACATTGGAATTGAAATACTCACAATATCTAAAATCAAATTGTAGAGGAAGATATTCCATCACTCAGAAAGGAAGATGGTTTGTAATCTGTCATAGACTTGACGGGTTGTCATTTCTTTCACTGTATCTTTTGGCAGAGATATATCACAAAGTTAAGAACAATTCAGATCTGTTTTATCAATTCTCTTCATTCAGACAATATTATCAGAAAGATTATGGTCGTAACAATTCTTCATCTACTGCAATTTACAAAAGAAGAAGCATTTCAAAATCCCTTCAACAGTTGAAAGAAAGAAATCTGGTGTATCTGATGTGTGGTGATTTTATCAAAATGACAAAACCAATGATAAGTTTTCTTGTAAAATATGATGAGGATCTTGACTCTTTGTATAATTGGTGTAATGACACGTATGAAAAATGCATCACTCATACCATTGAAAACAAGAAATTCAATCCTCAAATTGGAAAATTATTCTCAAAAGGACCCAATTAGAGTGCCAGCAATGTGGCATTTAGATTAGGTCTTTTTCTCTTTTGGTTTTTATGATATTTGCAATGAATAATCATGTTAGAATTATTTCAGATCAGAATTATTCTTTTGCTTGCATTGTTTGGAATTGCATCAATCTATGATTGCAAGACAAGAAAAATTCCTGATTTGTTGTGGATTGTTGGTGCCAGTATTGGTGGCATACTGTACATTTTTGACTATCAAAGTGCATTATCAGCATACCATGTGATGTCATTTTTTACCTCATGTTTTTTTGGTTTCATGCTGTATAGATTCAGGTTTGTTGGGATGGCATAACCAAGCAGTTGAAGTATGTTTTATCTTCTCAAAACAAACTAGATTTGGCAAACTACAAGATTTCATTTCAAAATGTCTATCCAAATGTTTCTTTTGTATCTCAGCAAGAAACAATACCACAGTGGTTTTCCCCAAAAAATAACTCGTATGAGATATTTGATGTGTCTTTGCACCATGGACATTACTCTGCCGTTTTGGATACTGCACTGCAACAAAACCAGCTGATCACAAATCTTTCAAACTCTATTCAGATATATCAAAACGCATGGATTCAATTTGTCTTTGCACCATACAACTTCATATCATATCTTAGAAACCACCAGAGAAGACTAGACACAAGAATAAAACACATCACAAGCAAAAAGTACAGAACATGGGTTGATGACATTACAAATACAAAGTCATACGAGAATCCTGAAAATGGTTTGGATTTTTATAACAACTACAAGGATTTGCTGAGAGATTCCACAAAAAAGACACAGGACACTCAGATTGTGATGAGTGTTAGGGGATTGATTGGAACAACGAAAAAAGAAGATGATGAAGAGGATGACAACAATTACAGAAACGGCAAACCAACACTGTCCTTTGATCAGATAAAATCAAAGCATGATCATCTCACGCAATATTCTTACAGTTACAAATCATTTTACCATAAAAATTACAAAAAGGTAGGAGCTCCACTTACAATTAACAATCGCACCAAAAAGGACTATCCCAGATTGTCAATGTTTGATTTGAGATTAATTCCAAATCCAAAAAATTTCATGAATCAGACAATAAAAGATTATTTTGAAAAGACTATACTCACTGCAGAATATAAAACAAGAAAGCCAATACCTTTTCTTATCTTGAGTCCAAGTGAACTGCCATTGTTTGTCCATCTTCCAAACCCAACCACAACTAGAAACATTCAGACAACTAGGAACGTATCATTACCCTCAAAACTTGTAAACAAGAGGGGATTCAACATTGGATATTTTGAGGAATCTCAAAAAGTATCATATGGCACACAATGCAATCTGGTAGAAGAACAGTCCGCCATAATATCGCCAATTGATTTTTCACGTCACATATACTGCGTTGGTGGGACCGGCAGCGGCAAGACATCACTAATCAGAGTAATTGCAAAGCATCTCGAAGAGACAAATCTTAATGGAGAGTTTCCAAATGCTTTCATTTACTTGGATCCAAAGGGTGAGGATTCAGAAAAATTCATCCAGCAATGTTCCAAGCTTTCAATGGATAATGACATGATTCATTATCTGGAACCATTAGATACGGGATTTTCCATCAATCCATTGGAGTTGCCAAAATATTCTCCAGGTAACAGAGATGAAACCGTGTCACGTTATGTAGGATATTTCTTGGAGATGGTAAAGGAATGGTATGGACAGCAACAGACCTTTGTTCAGATGGAGCGAATATTCAGAGTGTTGTTATTTTACATGTACTACAAAAATGATGCACCAACATTTATCGACATGTATGATATTATCATCCAGCTGCAAGAAGAAGGAGAAAAGTATCTTCAGATAATGTTCAAGGCCTTGGGAATGCCAGGAGACGAGCTAAAGCAAGCACTATCTTCTATTGCATCACTAAAGCCAGACTCTTTTGTTCCGTTACTAAACAGGGTGGAACAGTTTGCAACAGATCCAATTTTAAAAAAAGTATTTTGTCAGAGATATGGAACTGTATCATTCGAGGAATTGATACAACCTGGTCATTATACCATAGTTCGAATATCTACGTTGAATCTTGCACATCACATACAACCATTAGCAATCCAAGCTTTTGTTATCAAATTGTGGTTTACCATACTAGAAAGGGCATCTCACACAAAAGAAGAAAATAGAAACCAAGTCATTCTAGCTCTAGATGAATTTCAAATTGTCAAGGATTTGCAGATTCTACCGTTGATATTATCACAAGCCAGATCATATCGTTTAGGATTGCTGTTGGCACACCAAACAATGGCACAAATTGATGACAAACTGCTAGAGGAGATTGTAGGAAACTCTGGAACCCAGCTTGCAGGAAGAATCTCAGGCAAAGATGCCTCACGTTTGGGAAACATCTGGGATCCCAAGTTCTCAAAAGAACTGACACAGCAGATGGCCTCCCAGGAGGATTTTCACTGGACATACAAGATGAGGGCAGCACCAGGCCAGGAACAGCCTACTCCTATCCAGTTTTGGTTGCCCACACCGCCTGATATGCCAAATAATGGGGAACAAATGAATCAGTTCATCGCATCTCAAAAGAAAAAATATCATAGAACTGAACCACAAACCACATCTCTCATTTCAGAAGCCCAAACTGAATCAATCAAATGGATGAAATATCTAACTGTCTCACTACCTGAAAAGGAACAGTGGGAAATAATGCTGGTGCTATACCATAATGGAACAAAGCCACTCCAGCTGGGACAAATTACTGAAAGACTACAGGCCACCCAACGAGATGATGTATCTGACGTCTTGCATGGAATGGTTGAGAAAAAGATGCTGAATGTAGTGGATGATGAGAACAGAAATGCAAAATACTTTCTATCAGATGATACAAAATCCAAATATTTCACATTTGATAGTACAAAGATTGGAACAGCTGATGATATTCCATATCTTACAGAAAAGGCAATGAACAGCTACCTTTCCAAAGGATATTTTCTCACCATTGCAGATCAATCAGTAAAAAAAGACGAGGACAGGACTGACCTGATAGCATATTCCTATGATACTGATAAGGCAATCTCAGTAGAAATAGAATCAGCATCTGAGCTTGCATCACACCCAGAAGCTGCAAGAAAGAACATGGTAAAATGGCCAAAGATGGGGTTTGCAGCTTATCATGGATGGGCCACAACTAACAGAATCAAAGAAATACAAGAATCACAAATAGAACCAGAAAAAAGAAAAGATGTTTTGGTGTTTGTAGTCTAGAACTCGTGTCCATCTAATGGATTTGGAGTTTCGTCTTTCTTGAAATAATGTTTTTGTACCTGTTCTTTTGTTTTTGATTCTTCAGTTTTTTGTAATTTTTTGTTATCTTGAAGATGTTTTGAAATTGTTATGGTCTGATCTTCAAGAAGTCTAATTTTCAACATAGTATCTTCTGTGATGTTTAGTCTTTTCACAATCTTTGAGGGGATTGTGACATACAAGGAATATTGATTGTTTCCTCCCAACCATGGTCTGATGATTGCAATTGTTTCCGTCTTTTTCATGAAATGGTATGTCTTTTCTTCATTTAACCAAGAGTACTTTACGTACAATACATGCTGTACTGTCAAAATACTGTACATACCTTACATACTGTATGTACTGTACTAGATTACGGGCTAATCAGGCACGAAAATGATGAAGATCCCCAAAATGGATTAAAATTCTTCAAGTTCGCAATATACTATATCCCATAGTTTTACGTTTTATTTTCTTAATTCGGTTCTTGTCGTTTTTTGAGTATATCAAGACCATAGGAATTGATCATGATAGATTGGAGTGTTGTTGTTTCCCCCTACAGTAGGGCTCGTAACTATATCTTATGATTTTCTGGTTACTCTTTTTTTGATCAAATTATTTTATGATATTGTTTGTCTTGAATTGAATCATTAAATGGTAGAGAAACCTTTACTTGCAAATACTATTGAAAAATCCTTGTGAAAAGCTCTGTTCAGATAGCAATTGTAGGTGGATCTGTTGTTCTAATTGCACTACTGATAGTAGTTTTTTTTGGATCTGATATTACCCGACTTCAAATATCTCCTGGAGAATTAACAGTTGAACAAAATGTCAGTAATGAACAACCACCCCCTAATTGTGATATCCTAACAATAACAAATATTACTTTGCCTCCCACCAAAGTAAAGAGAGGAGATAACATAGAAATAACTTATGACATTTGTAATCCTGATTCCACCAAAGCAGTAGTCTTAGGAATGAGCATCAGGCCAACAGAGTGGACAGGAGACATGGAAATAATTGACTCTAAAAACGATATTGAAGTGTTGTTGAATCCAGGAAATGGAAAATACAAAAGAACTTTTGAGATATCTGAAGAAACTGAAAAAGGAATCTATGATGTATCTTTAGCAATTTGGAATGGAATTCCAGGAAACCCGAGTAGTTTTCAAATTCATCATACTGATTGGCTAGAAAATGTACTGGTGGTCGAATAACCTTGTTTTGCAGTATCTTTTTTCTGTTTAGTTATGAATCATGATGGTTCAAACCATCTGTTACTGGTATCTAATTTTGAAAAATAATAAAAGAGTTAATTTCTGAATTTTCCTTCCTTGTGTTCTTTACACTCTATCAGTAGCATTCCACCAGTGTCATCTACGGTACAACCGCATTGTAGTTCCATGGAATAGTGTTACTCTACAATTGATTAAACGATTTGTATACGTTTTATGTTAAGTTGTGATGAACACGTAATTTACATAGACTTGATTCTCCACAAAGGAATCCATGAAAAATCTTGAGAGAATTCATCATAGTCTTGACAGATAGCAATATCTCAGTCATCTGAAATATCTTTGATCAAACCCAATATCTCAGATATTATCTTCTGGTGGTCATTTTGAGTTTCAGTGTGAACCATTAGCAAGTATTTGTCATTGATTGGAAATGAAATTCGCTTCATCTTCTCATATTCGGCCATAGAATACTTTGTCTTTCCAATTCTGTGTTCGATGTTTTTTCTTGTGTCCCATCTTTGCACGGCATAAAAGTGAACCATCTTTAGCTCATCCTCTGGGAGTACGGGGGCCATGTCCTTTCTGTAACCTCCATGGATAATCTCTCCATTTTTGCTCAGAATTATGGCGTATTGGATTGACTCATCAATATTCATTATTTTCTCATAAAATATCTTAAAATCCACAGAATGGAGTAGTGTTAGCTGTTAAAATAAGATTTTGTTTATTGGCTTTTTTGAAATTCAATTCTTGAGAGAATTTGTCAAAGTCTTGACAGACAGTCTATGATTCTCCTAGAAAGAATCTTAATTCAGATTCGTCTGACAAAACAAAGAGCCAGTCATATCCTTATAGTCCGGCCATGAAGATTATCTTTGATGAATAAAATTATTCCTGCATTCATCATAATAGGAATAACCCTCTTGGGTCTTTATTTTATCCCGTATTCTACGCTTGATATTGAAAATCTCAAAAAGTCCTACCATGTGGGAGAACCAATAACGTTCACCGGAAAACAAACAGGATGTAATCTGTCATGTGATTACCATGAAATTCACATATTTGATGAAAACAAGACAACAACAGTATGGTCATCGGCAATAATAAGTGACGGTCAGCCTCCATGGATCATACCAAAGATATTTTGGAATAATGAGATTATGGTTGTTGGAGATGTTCAAGACGGACCAATAGTTGACATACCTGGAGAATACACGGTAAGGTATGAAACCAAAACATCGTCAGTTGAAGAAAAATTTACAGTAATACCATACCCAACAGACTCTGAAAATTCTGGTACCTCAGAGGGACTCATCCCGTTTACTCTTTATGTCTCAAATCAGAGTTTTATTCACGATCCAATAGATATTACAGTTATTCTAGATGATACAACAATAGTTTCAGATTTCTTTGAGGTTGAGGGTCAGCATAGTTTTCATCCATTTTACTTTGAGTTAGATAAGGGAAGACATACAATCCACATTGAATCAGACAATGGAGTCTCAACTACTGAGGAATTTGAGATAGACAAAGAGATGTGGGCAGTTGTGACTTATTGGTATTATGAGGATGACAATGATGACGAACCATTTTTCAATTTTGATATCTATGACACGCCAATTGGATTTTTGTGATTGAGAGTCTTTAATCTCAAGAGAATTCATCAAAGTCCTCAACTATTGGCATAGGGCCTGTGATTCTCTTTAGGAGAATCTATAACCCTCTGTTAAGAGTACAAGTGTTAGCCCTCAAAGTTTCTACACATAGTACAGGATTCTATCAGAGATACAACTAAGAACAGAATGTTTGATCATTTTTGAAATTAAACAGACTTAATTATCATTCATTATATTACAACATAGTGCTCAGAGAAGAATCAGCCATGACGTGTCACGTGGGAGTTTCAAGTTAGATGTCTGAAATGAAAAGACTGGCAGTACTGGTAAGAAATGAAAAGGTTGATGCCGTGATTGCGGCACTGAGGGAATTGGGTCTTGATTCTATAATATATGACGTAAAGAGCGCCGGAAAGGAAAAAGGAAAGGCAAAATCCGGCAGAGGTACTGGAGGAGTCATTGAGATTCCATACGTTTCGCGAAAGATAGTGGCTACCGTCATAGAGTCAGACAGAATTCAGGACGTATCTGGCACGATAAAGAAGACCATAGGCGGGGAAAGCAAGGGCGTGATAATCGTCTCGTCTGTGGATGATTTTATCCCGTTCTAGTTTTTCACGGATGTGGAAAAGTCATTTAAAGAACTCCTGTCTGGATAATCGATTAGATAGTATATCATCTTTCCATCAAACTCCGAAGAGTCACAGCAATCTTGATGGTTGTTGAATTGATTCAGGCAATTACTAATAGCAATAAATCCAAACCGTTCATGAATGGCAGATTTTTCAATTGAAGGCATTGATCATATCGAAATATTCGTAAAAGACAGAGCAAAAGCCTCAAAATGGTACGAGGAAATCTTTGGATTTCAAATCATAAGGGAATTGAAGTTCTGGTCAGAAAACAACGGTCCTTTGTTTGTAGGGGACCTAAACAATGATATCAAAATTGCGTTATTTGAGGGCAGCAAAGACAACAATAGTTCTATTAACAGAATAGCATTTAGAACATCCGGAGAGAAGTTTGTAGACTTTATCAATCGTTTAGATAATATGGAATTGTTTTTCTTAAAAGATAAAGTTACTAAGAAAAAAATTGTAGACCATGATCTTTCTTATTCGATTTATTTTGATGACCCTGATGGAAACAAGTTAGAATTGACTTGTTATGATCATGACTTTGTTAAATCTAAAATTTGATTCTCTAATGGAGAATCTCAGAAAAATTCTCAATAGAATTCATCAAAGTCCTCAGTCTTGACAGACAGTCCCCGATTTCCTTCAGGGAAATCTCAATCGGTACGATAGTACAATAGTTAGCCCTCAATTTTTTACTGTATTCTTCTAAAGAGAATTATGTTTTCTAATGGGAATCCGAGAAATCACAATAATTCTTTATGAATATCAAATAGAAAATAATGAGTAGTGGAAACAAGTGATAAAATAATTTTAACCCAAAGATATGGACTTGGGTTTTTAGGAAGTGCTGTAATTCAGACCTTACTAGTATTGTGGCTTCCATCATTGATGACATACATCGGTACTACGATTATTGTTATGTTGGCAATTTGCTATCTCACAGGTTTGATATTGTTATTAAAACATAGACAACTAAAACATGAGTATGAAAATATTAATTCTCAACAAAATAAATCTAATAGCCCACCATGGTCCGATCCAAAACAAAAGTATCTGCTTACTGCAGTACTCATATTCATTTTTGCATCATTCCTGTTAGTTGTAATACAAAATCTCTACATTAATGAACCTGAACAATCAGAAAATGAAAGTTTCGAATATCTCAAGTCAACAATTGTAGGAACTATGATCGCCTTGGTAGTTTTGTATCTTGTATTGCACAGAAAGAACAATTGGGGCAACAAGAGAGGAAATCAACAGAAACAGTTCAAAAAAAATCAGAGAGAACAAAAAGGAAATGAAGAACATAATGAATCTAAGCAGGAGAAAAATAATGCACAAAATCAAAATTATGATTGGTGTTATGAAATTCTAGGAATACTATCTGATGCATCTAAAGACGAAGTTAAAGATAGGTACAGAGAACTAGCCATGCAGATGCATCCAGATAAGAATAGATCTTTTTTGGCAGAAGAAAGATTCAAGAAAATCAAGAAAGCATATGATACATTAAAAAAAGCAGGAAAGACAAATTAAAATTTTAACTTTGTACTGGTTCTGATTTTTGCTTTTATTCTGATGACAATATCGTTCCATGAAGATAAAATGTCCAAATTGTTCCCACAAGTTCTCACCAACTGAGGATGAGATTTATCTTGATTATGATATAGACTATGATAATGATGAAAGATTTGTCTGGGAGAGATTACCAATTCTCAAATCAGTATGGAATGTCAATGATCAAAAGGATGATGTTTCAGAATCATGAATGGAATTATGTTTACTGTTCTTTACGTGATTGGAATAACATATCACGGCATGTTTTACCATCTCCCTAGAATGATCAGAAAGTAATTGTTTTGAAAAAATGATGAATCGTGTTTTTGTGTTTTCCTTGCTTTTATGAAATTCTGAATATTATTTTGTGGAAAAGAAGACACAACATCAGTCATTACTGAAAATTCTTTGCAATTTATCAAATGACATGCATTATGGGAATATGATCACTGATGACGATAGAGGAGAGATAATTTGTAATAATTGCGGTGTTGTCTTGGAAGAGAAAACTTTGTCCTATAAGATAAATGAAAAAGAGATCATTGGGTTTTGAATCCTAAATACTCTCCAGTGTTTTTTAGTGGTGGAATTATTCTCATTTTAGGATTTGTTTTGATTGGTGTGGTACCAATAAGTATTCTTTCTGAATCACGACAGGATAATGATGCTAGAGAACACTTCGTAATAGAAGAAAACAAGACAATACAGACAGAATCAAAATTCGTTGATGAAATGAACTGTTTTGAGCTAAATGTATTCATCACATCATTTGAGAAAGGGTGGGGAAGTGCAATCCCACTATACAATGAGAAATGTTCTTAGCTGTTTTCAAATAAATTGTATGACTTCACATGTTTATTTCTAAAATGAAAAAATTAATGTGTATATAGTTTGTCTCCTGGTCGACTTGGATTGTCCATTATCAAAGATCTTGAACCAATTACAATTGACAATGCGCCAAGAATAAACGGAATCATCAACCAGACGTGGTCAAATTGTTGGATGATCTGCATAGACACAAACGGTGCTGCAAATCCTACGATTGTTCCTCCTGTATAGATGGTACTGGTCCAAAAATTTCTTCTTGGAACAGCAAACATACTTGCCAAAATTGAAGGAATGATTGCCCAGGTTGACGTAACTATGAACAACAAAGTCACTATCACTATCCAAACCCCCACATACATCCAAAAGTATCCTTTTGATTGTTCTGCAAGATCTGTACTTGGAGAGAGGAGAAACACTAAGAAGAAAAAGACAATAATGGATATGGCAATATATAGTGACATATATCCATGCGAAAGAATTATCAAAAGATCTCTATTTTCTTTTGCATTTTTTTTAAACTTGTCTTGTAATGAATGTGGAACTATTCGTTTACATCGGATAATTGGATCTAGTCTAATGCATCCTACGTAGAATTTACTAGAACCAAAAAATCTTCGGAACGCTCCCTTTATCTTACCATCTTGGCCGTGCTTATCATCACTCCATACATTTGTCAAATGAGTTCCTGGAACCAAATGGGCAATTAAAGCAACAAGTACAAAACTTATCCCTCCATACAACAGGTTACATGGTATTTCATCAGTACAGAAGGATACCAAATAATCACTTCGTGGAAAATATCCTGTTATGATCCCCATAGTGGAATAAAAAAGATACATGATTCCAGCTGTGATAAGCCATAGATTGACAATCTTCTTTTGGTCTTCTTTCTTTATGACATCAAGTTTAATTGAGAAATGTTTTGGAAATTTATTGCGAATTTCTTCCCAAATTTTTGACTCTTTCATAAAAAATGTGAGAATACATCCAAAACCTGTTAAAATAACACCTGTCCAAGAAATTGTTGGCCAGAATTCTTCAAAACTGTTTGGCATAAAGAGAAAATAATATAGTAAAAGTCCCTCTAGAAAGATTGCCCAATGAAATCCACTTTGAATCCATGCCGCCTGCCAGCCTAAATGCTTGATTTTTTTCTCAATCTTGTTTTTAACAGGACTGTTTGTTTTGTTTTCTTGAAATGAGGGAAATATTACTCGCGCTAATCTGTTGACATATGTTTTTTCTTCTTTTTTATTGTAATAATATTGAAGTTTTTCTACTGCATATACTGCACCAGAAGGCCAAATCCCCCCAGTAAAAAACCCGATTAGAATTCGGGAAATAATAAAGAAGATTGGCAGTAATTCAAGATGTAATGTATATTCAAACAGAAAAACAGTACCAACAAGTAAGAACAGTAAACTGATTAGAACAACTCTAATTGTTTTTAATCTCCCAATCATGTCACTCATCTTACCAAAAAACATCCCTCCTACAAATCGAGCAAGCAAACTAAGCGCAATGACTCCAAATATTACATAGTGTATGTCGTTAGGGTTGTCACTGTAAAAAAAAGCCTTGCCTAATGGGTCTGCAAAAACTATCAATTGGAAGAATGCATATCCTACAATTGCCCAACTTAGTATGGTGAAAAAAACTATCGAAAAAGGTCCATCTAATTTTTCATTGGGATTTTCACTCAACTATTTTCCTCCTCCTTATCATCCTGTGGTTTTGTTATTGTTGTCCATCCTACCAAGACAATTAAGACAACACCTAATATCAGCCAGTTCATATAATCTTCAAAAAACTCTCTGATTTCATCTTGATGAAATATTTTCTCTGTTGATTGATGTTTGTTGCCAATGTCAAAATAGTATGAATCATAGTTTAGATCATTAATCGTTTCATCAATAAACTGCAACTCTTGATGAGTACACTTTGGTTTTTGTTTTTCGGGACTAATCGTCGAATTTGGAATTATTGAGGATTTATCATTAAAAATATTGGTAGAACATCCAGGAAATTCTCCGGATTCCTCTGCCAAAACATAACTTGCATACCAATATTTCATTAATGGAACGTCCACATAATATAGAGAGTAATCTTTTTCTTTTTCTTTTAATGTGGAAATACTAGTATTTTTGAATTGATTAAAGAAGTTAGAATTTTTTACGCAGTCTAAAGTTTCCTTTGCACTTTTTTCATCTCCGCTATTGTAAAAAACTGGAATAATTGCAAGATGAAGTCGGATTTCATCAACTGTGTGAATGTCTGTATTTGAGCATTTAGCAACAGATTGTCTATACATTTCAATTGATTTTTGATAGTCTAAATCCACATTATGTTTTAATTCTCTTTTATCCATTGACAAGTCCGCATTGTACAGTATGAATTTTTCAATTTCTTCAATGTTTGTTGTTGTGTAGTTAAAATTACTCAAGAAATTCATCTTGCGAAGTTGATTGGAATCCTCGTCAACTACAAATGGAAATGAGGAGGAAGATGCAAACAAAGTTACACCTACGCTGAATATTGCAAACATAATCGATATGGATCCTTTTCCATAAAGAGAAAACACAAGGATATTTTTTGAGAGGGGTTATTATGTCTACAATTCATTAAATATCTTTTGAGTAATCAATCATGTGTTTTGTTGATCTATATTTTCTTAATTCCAAAAATTTTTCATGATACAACTTAAATCCACATAACAGTTTGATATGGATACTGTCTTCTTATTTATGATATGATTTAATTCTGTATTGATTCTTTATTCAATTTAAATTCAATGTCTGGTACATTTGTTTTTAAACCAATGACTCATACTGTTTTGTGAAATTTGGCGTAATCTTTTCTGTTCTGTTAATCTCTGGAACATTTGCTATTCCCTTGAATGTCCAGGTTGCAGAAGGACACGACATCTTGCTTTATTCAGATTCTCAAACAAACGGATCAGGTGATGATAACACACCTCCTACCACAAGGGAGAGATGCTTTGTCACAGTAACGGTTAACGTGTATACTGAGCATCATGGAGTCCATCACAGGAATAACCCGGATAGCACGTTTTATCCAGGAGATGCATTCCGTTATGAGACATCAGTTACAAAGAGTGGATGTGTTGCAAACTCACTGGAAGGATGCAAATTGCATTCATCTAATACCTTGAGTGCACCAAAAAATAATTTAGGCTGCAGTGCAGGTGATAGTTCCACATGGGGTGGCACATCTGATGCTGGCACTGCAGGAATAATACCAACATATGCTGGTGGTGGCATATGGACTGAAAAGGAAGGCTTTGCATTACAAAGAGTATGTCATACTAATGCAAGCGGTGACACGACATGCAACAATGTTCCAGTCTATGCAGGAGTTAATTTATCGGTTCCCGGAAGAGTTCCAAACATGATTTTGGATATGTGGACAGTAGGCGAAGAGTTTACTGATGATGAAAAATATCTCTCAAGAAATTTAGATGAATCCTATTATGTCTGGGATGCCATAAATGTTGTACACAATCCATCTTATCTTTTCAAGAATGACAGAGTAGGGACAATTTTTGTGGAATATGAAAAGATTCATCCTCCATTAAACTTGGAAGATGAGTACTTTTGTGATGCAGCTGCTTGTGTAAACACAATGTCTTTGTCAGGATTTGAGGACTGGACTGGAACCTTTGATTATGCAGGTGGTAATACGGTATTCAATGCGACAAGTATGGCAGACTATGGAGAGCATGAAATTAGATACATTGCCAGGCTGTACAATATCGCCCCACAAATAGATCAGACAGAACAAGTGATACAGGAATTGGTAGTGGAATACAATCCAATCTATGATGTTTATGTGTTTACCGTACTGCAAGATGATGGCAAGACTGCATTTGATGATAGGGTAGGATATGCTTTGCATTATTTTGGTTCTGAAAGTACGGCCATTAATCCTGATGATGTCATTGGAGTACATGAGGACAGACGAAGCAAAATCAATGATTATTTCTATTCGACTTGGGGTGCTGACCCCTGGGTGTATGGCTTTATTGACGGAACAGTTGGCGCATCACCATACTCAGCAGGAATCGACTTGATCTGGGATGAGGCCCATGATGTTGGTATTATTCTACCAGAGTCACCTGTCGGAATATCGCTAGCAATTGGAACTGACTTGGTGGCAACATCTTTTCCTGGAATAATTCCATTTGAGGTAAACTCTCCTGGCACTGCAAATTTTCTCAAAGCAGGATACGGCAAGATAAAATTTGATTATCCGGGGTTTGACGATGTTGTAGTGGAACCAGTATTACAATTCCCAAGATATGAGAACGCTACAGTGTTCAATGTCTTTGAATCTGATCACTTTGCAGGATTTGACAATACATTCTTGGGGGATAGTACGGAATACATGTATCCTGAGAACCATTTCTGGAATACTATTACAGTTACTGCACTTGATAAAGATGGCAACGTTGATGGTACCATTAATTTGGATCTGACAGTAATTCCAAATGGAACAATTCCTGGAACATTTAACATTGATGAGTATCTTTATGATAAGATAGTTTTTGATACAGACGATGATGGGTTTGCGCAAATAATTACAGGTTTGGATTCAATGGGAAATGATATTGTAATAGTTAATGGCCATGAGGTCTATCCACTTGACAATCTATCAATTGCAGGAAACGGTGAAATTATTCTAGACAAGACAAGAAGAGTACTAACATCATTTACACAGTATGCTGAAGTGATTGACCAGACATTTGGCCATGATGATGTCACTGACATTTCTGATAAGTATATTCTGGATACTGGAGATGCGATAATGGCAATACCACTAACCACATCTCTGCAGACATTAAACCCATATGATCTTGAGATTACAGCTGATGATGGTGCAGGAAATGTTGTTACACATACGTTTCCGCATCCGTGGTATGAGTTCTCAATAGACTATGACTATACGCTAAACATGGCTACTGACAACACACTTGACATCAAGCGAGATCCTGCAAATCCACGTATATTATTTTATAAATACAATGAGTTATTTGGAACAATAGCCACCATAAGCATTAACGGAATCGACATGACCTCTGAATTACCTCACTGCTTTTCAGTAAAATCAGGTGGCTCTTGTACCATTTTGGTTCCTGAATCAGAATATCTGGCAGAACTGAACATAGAGGCAACTAACATGTGGGGCGGAATCGCAAGTGCCGTTCTTCCGGAGATAGACCAGTTGGAGTCTGTAATTCCTGATCCTCTTGATGCCATCTTTGGATTGCATGTGTATGATTGGATCTTGGTGCTAATTGTAATCATGATAATGCTGGTATTGACATACAAGGTACTCAAAAAGTTCCTTTTAACGAATTACTAGACGGTATGTTGGTGATAAAATAATGGAGAGAAAAATAAACCTGCAAAAAAGAGACTACGTATCCAAAGAAAAAACTTACACACAATATAGAATCAATATTCCACTAAAGTTTGTCCGGAGATTGGGATGGAATGAAAAAGATCCTCAAAAGTTACAGATGAAATTCAAAAAAAGCAAGGACAAAAAGTTTTTGCAGGTTCAAGTTGAGGATTGAGTGCAAGGAATTCTATTTCATGCAAATTATGCACTTCCACCATCGTGTTGTATTGTGTGATCTACATATACACTGAGTTATGTAAATTACTAAAATAGATAGCATTTGATTTGCATATGTCGCATCTTATCGTATATGCAGTATCGCTAAGGTCTAGAGTAATATGATTTTCTGGATCAGTTTTGATATGAGATTCACGGTAGGTTCTGGTAAATTTTGATAATCTTTTCATTTTATTTTACTAGAACCATAAACTCCCTCTTTATACATTGAGTAATTCACGTTAACAAAGAACTGGACACTTGCGTTCAAAGCCCGGTAACAATACTTAACCGTAGAGTTAGGTTTCTTTACAGGTACATAAAATAGTAGATCTTTTTGATTTTTAATCTCTTTAGTACTACAAATTTTCTCTGGTCTACCATCAGAAGTTAGAATTTTTTGATTCTGTTTGGATCTCTGAAAAAAGAAAAAACAAGTCTTCCAAATGTCTGTAACACATACTATTGGATAATAGTCAAACGATAATTGACAAGAATACTAGCAAGGCAGGTGCAATGTATGTTTTAGAGGGACTAGGACCTACGGGATGAGTGACCATAGAGACTAAAGGGAATCAGGAACTTTTTACATATATCTATGTAGATGATGATATTATTGATTATCTTAAATGATAGTCAAACAAAGAAAAGGGAGTTTTTGGTTTTACTGTGTTTATTTTGACGTGTAGGTTTCAGACATGTTCAGATAACTCGTCACTATTCCAAATGAATCCAATATTCTGCCGTCATTTAGCATAGAATTCTTGTTGTATCCAGTAGTTGCAATACTCTTGATTCACTGCGACACAATCTATATGGCAATAGATACTCTGGAAATAGTCTGAATACTGTCTGTTCTTAGTGTCTGTTGTCATTCCACTGACAGTATCAAACAAGATGTGGATGTATCTACAAACAATACACTTATCAAAAAAACAACACACACCATTATTCGTCTTGTTCCCTTCTGATCTTCACATCTCAAGATACACTACTGCTCTTATTGGCAGCATAGCTGCAATCATGATAACTGTCATCCTTGCAAACCTGGTCAGAGGAGAAGAAGATCATAGTGTGGCCACTCTCTATGGATACATCATACAACTTGCTGTAGGTGGTCTTCTGATTGGCGTGGCGTTTTGGACAGTAAGACGCTTTGGAATTGACAGCGTCCATGGAGTGGCGTGGTTGTCATTTGTAGGATTTGCATTGATGTGGGTGATAGCAGACATGATATGGAATGCAGAGGAAATACTGTTGCCCGTAGATACCTACTACCCATCCTCTGCAG
>JAOTSS010000120.1 GCA_029864805.1 Candidatus Nitrosopumilus sp.
TTATTCTTAGAAATAAGACATATGGACCTCCAATGAAAGTGTTCATGTATGGAATTCTAAAGGCGGGTACTTGGGCAATCATGAGATATCTTCGAGGATTGTGTAAGGATTTGTTTAATGGAAGAACGCCAGATGAAATTATTGATAAATATGCAAGAAGTAGATCAGTATCTGCCCCTAAAATTCAAACAAAGAAGTTATAGATTTTCAACAAAATTGAATCCTTTACTCATACTTTCAACTCGTCCCAACTAAACTTCTTCCCATCTGAATACCATTCCTCTTTCTAGTTCTAAAAAAATCATAATTGTTTCTCAAGACAATCCTCAATCCTTTTGCCTGATTGAACAAACGTAACTTTAAGAATTTTATATTGTAACGACAATCTTTTGGAAATAAAAATATTGAATTGTGCTATACATATTGAACTTAGAGAATTAAAATGAATTACAACGTGAACAGCTTCTATAGATATTTCAAAAATAACACTAAATTATATTTAGAACAAAGGGAAAACTCTATTTTTATAGATTTTCAATAGCAACATCTGCTATAGTATTTCGTTTCGGTGTTAGAGAAACAAAGTAAATTTTGTCTGCTCTTTCAATGCTCTCAACTTTTTTGAAAGACTTTGATGCAACATCAAATTCATAAATTCCAGCCTCTAGTGAACCCTTTGCATAAAGCATAAGATATGTTTCTCCAGTTGCAGGACTAAGTGGAATAAAGGATATCACGTAACCTTTGTAAGAATTAATTGGCATTGTATTTTTCATTGGGGGTGCAGCTGATGCCATATACATCAGAAGATCTTCAACTGATTCAAATTCTTCATATTCAACATGCATGAAGTATCACAATGTGTTTCAGTATAATAACCTACTAGAACAAAACTAGATTATTTTCTAGATTTGATATGTCGGTTAACTTTGAATCCAATTAATGCAGGGACTGCAATATACATTCCCAAATTTAGTGCAATTACAGAAATTCCAAGTCCTAGAACTTCAGCCTCTGAACCATCATCAGCCAAAGTCATTATAGATAACGTAGAAACCATGGGGGTGATAAATGCTCTGACTGCCTGCTGGAACATCGGATTTTCTCGTTCCATGTCAGCAATTGTTGGTGAGAATGAATAGTACAATTGGTTAAATCCAGACATGAATGCTGTACCGGAGGAGGTACTCATTACGGTGTTATCCCTGATTTCTCTCAAGAATTGAACCTGTGGTGCTAGTTCAGATCCATATGCTGCTGTTGCAATTAGACAGCCGCCACCATTTGGCTCTTCAGTTTTTATTACTTGGCAAATTCCATTTACCAATTCAGTTCCTGCTCCACATGTTGGTTCAGGTTCAGGTATTGGTTCGGGCTCTGGCTCTGGTTCAGGTGTTGGTTCTGGTTCTGGTTCAGGTGTTGGCTCTGGTTCTGGTTCAGGTGTCGGCTCTGGTTCAGTAATAACTTGTGTTCCACCAACATAGTTAATCGTAGTCTGACCAGAATTTCCAGCGAAACGTACATCAATAACATAATCACCATTTATTTTCCATAGAGCACCACCAGCTTTAAAATCAAATTGATATGAACCATCAGAATTTGGAGAAATCTGATTGATTGTTACAAGATTATTGTCAGGAGACTTCACTATAACAGTAATGTCTTGCCCAGCATGTAAGACAGAATCATAATTTCTGATATCACCAGATACAACTACACTGTTACCATTTGAATAAATTTCTAATTCAGAAGATACAGAAATTGGTGGAAGATTATGGCTGTCTGCAAAAGCGGCACCACTAACACCATAAGACAAAATTGATATTGACAATAATGCAAATGCTAGAAATCCAGTAAACTTCATTTTCGTTTTTTTCATGAGTTCAGAGTATTTATATTTTCAATGAAAGAAAAATTGACCTGATCATATTCTAACGATACCTTTTTTGAGTAGGTATTGAATTGACTTTACAAAGTCTTCATCAGATATTTGATTACTAGTCCACCATTTTGCATTATTTTTTATCCAATTTGGAAGCTCTTGTCCAGAA
>JAOTSS010000121.1 GCA_029864805.1 Candidatus Nitrosopumilus sp.
GCAAAGCAATTCATTTGTCAAGTTGCATCCACTGCCTCACATTTCTTTGAGCAGTAGTCATATTGCGTACCGCTGGAAACATCTGAATCGTGAAATCTTCCACAGGCGATGCAAATCTTTTCCATGTATTTGATTTCATGTTACTACCCTTATACCATGCTGAAGAATTGTCAAATTTTTATTTTCTGTCATCTAAGACTCCCTCCAATTCACACCACATGTTGTACATTTTCCAATGTATCCATTGTATTTCCTGCAGAACTTCATGATTGTCCCATCACCGCAATTTTCACACGATCCCCCAGACTCTTCTGGAATCAGCATGAACCCTTTTTCATACAGTTCTGTCATGCCATTATTACCTTCTTCATTCATTTAACATCATGCCTCTTACTTTTCTGGTAATTGTCATTCTTGACACTTCGTGGGTTCTTATGTCGAAGAATTCTACTGTCTGCATGTACGTATGCGATAACTGCGGTCTGGAAAATGTTGATGAAAAACAATCATGCAAACATTGTTCCTTCAACATACGTGAAACTCGCATCTAACCGTCTAGTCCATTAAAGGATTTAATTTCACTCAAATGACTTTGCAATCTTTGTAATTCGATGGCCACAATTTCCACAAAGATTGATTTTTTTATCAAATCTAAGTTCTCCGCATTGGTCACATCTTGTAAAAGCCATAATACATTCAGAACCAACTAAGAATTAAGAATGATCTTGATTTTGAATCAGAACTTAGGAGGTTTGAACCATTCTGGGGATGAAAGTCCGGTTCTGGAAAAACACAATATTTTACAGAGTAAGATGAAATGCTGAGTTTCAATCTCAGTTAAGCTGTAGAGGTTACTTTAGCGGCTCTATCTCTTTTACAAATAGTACAATACTCTTCTTTTGAATGACTATTAATTGGAGTTAAGCAATCATGGCAATATTTCATGATTTTAGGAGTTGAACTGGATATATGAAGGATTTTCAAGATTAAACATTTTATATGAGCTACCATATCCCCCTTGAAATAAAAACTACATTTTAGAAACTATGAACTCAAAAACATGGGAATTTAGAATTTAATCCTTGTTTTTTTCATTATATTTTAGCATCTTATCTAAAGGCATGGTAATTGCTCTGTCTGAGCCTTTGCAATAATTTTTTCCTTTGAAATGCTTGTGGATTTTGACTTTGGCCATCGTAACACTGTCTATCCCATAGTTTCCATGATGATCTGTAATTTCTTGACTGACAACATGGCAAGTTTTAGAAACATTACACCATTTACATATAATTTTCATTTTTTTCTCATCGGTCACAAAGTTTCTGCAAGAATTATGAACTTAAGCGTATTGAAGCCTGAGATATTTGTCCGCCTTAAGTACGATGAACCGCCTATTACAATATGATAACAAAAGAAGAAAAAATAAGAATTTTTGAAGATACCATTTTAGGCCTTAGAAAAAAATTCACTTCCGATAAAGAGTGATCAGACATACAAGAACTAAAAGATGACAGACATGCTGAAAAGTATCGAAAATTACCTTTAGCATGAAAGTGTTTGTTGGAATTCACGCTATGGTGTCATCATTCTAATTCTTCAAAGGAATTTGTATAAGAATTTGGGTTTGCTTTGAGTTGGGATTCCACAAGTGTTTTTGAAAACTTGTGTACTGTCATCATGTGTTTTGGAATATCATCACATTTTGTTTTACAGGTTCTGCATAGATACTTCATATCTTGTTGCTGCAACTATGACATAGAACTGTTTGTTTTATCCTCGCAACGATATGTGATTCTGAGCACGAATAATCATGGATTAAAAAGAAAATCCAGACTCCCAATACGCTTTAGTAACAATAATCGGAATTGTTGGTAAATCTTGGTTTTGCAAGCTAAAGATTATTCGACGAATGGCTAGTGACCAAAAGGATCATTCAATCACTAGCTATAGAAGTTATCACATAATGCTATGGATTTGAATATAAAAGACCATCCATGACAAAATCAAACAGGTGTTCATAATTGCCACATTCATATTTTTATTTCAA
>JAOTSS010000038.1 GCA_029864805.1 Candidatus Nitrosopumilus sp.
GTATTAAGTGCGATATGGGTAACCGTATTTTCAACATTTGAGATGGCCGAGATATTTTTCACAAAATTACTCAACGAATTTCTGTTTTTGAATTTTCCTATCACTAAGGTATCTGCATGACCTGTTATATCATAAACGGCACAAACATTTTCATTTTTGGCAAGCTCGTCTTCAATTTCCAACATCTTTCCTTTCCTTGTTGTGACTTCAATTATTGCAGTAATGTCATACCCTAAAATCTCCTGATCTAGTCGAGCTGAGTATCCTTTGACAACTTTTCCTTGCTCCAATTTACGTAATCTGGAAATAATGGTCACTGTTGAGATTCCAAGTTTATGTGCTAACTGTCTTGAAGATTGCCTTGCATCTACAAGTAAATGTTTTAGGATTTTTGTGTCTGTTTCGTCCAGACTCATATTATTTTTAGTCTAAATAAATATTTAAGAATATTGTATAATTCTTTATGAATGTAATGTATTTTTATAATATATTTTATATTTATCTAATCGTAATAATAACTGATGACTTTATTGTTGATGACCGATCCAATACTAGAAAAAATTCAGAAACATTTTGAGGGTTTGGGATTAAAATCATCAATAGTTAACGAAAAACTGGATTTTGAACTAGACTACAAAGATGTGCATTTCATGGATGGAAAAAATGGGATTGGTACTGCAGGTTCATTGAGACTGAATAATTCTCCTATTGATTATCTGCATATGATCAAGAAGCAAGAATATGCAAAATGTGATTTTGCCGTGGGCGGTCATGTTGGAATGGGAGTTCACGTTCATTCCTGGTATAAAATGCGATTCTTTATCTCATTTCCAGAATCAATAAAATTGGGACCGTTTGATATGGGAACTCTTACAACAATCAAGAAAGGATTATTTCATTCAGAAGTTGAAAATTTTATTTGGAATGGTTATCAAAAACTAACTACCTTGCCACCTGGATTAGTGAGAGACAATGTATCTGATGCATTGTATTCAGACAAAATACTGCAAAAATTAATGGCAAAGTGTTTGCTACAAGAAAGGACAATTACTGTTTCTAGATATTCTCCAACAATTCCTAAGGAAGTTACAGTAAAACACACAAACTCAAAAATCAAAATAGAATCGGCCTGGAAACTCCAAAAGGACATGTTCATAAACAAAGATACATTGGACATGTATGAAATACTTGCAGGAATTGTTAAATCTACAGTGAATACTCTAAAATATTATTTAAAATAATACTTTGAATGTTGATAAAATTTTAGATGTGATTAAACTAAGAATGAAATAAATGTAAAGATAAAATATTGTTTGAATTTATTTTTGTAACGCTGTATATCACACAATACCATCAAATGTTTTGTTGGGCATATCGTCTTGTTGTATTCATTATAATTATTTTCATTAATCTGGTATTTTTTTACATATAATTAAAATAGTCAAAATGCCTTTTTTTGGACTTAATTTCATAAAAAATTAGTAATCCAAAGAATCCCGACGAATTGGCATCAACTTGCATTTACAATCCTCTCTTTTGCCACATTTGGGACAATTGCAATCACAAAGTAACAACGACGAATTACATCCAACACACTTTGTATATTCGGCATAATCCTCTCTCATCTTGTATAATTAGGTCGAACTAGAAATTAAAGAGAGTATCTATTTTTGTTAAAATTTATTTAAATTTTAAAATATAAATTTAAAATTTGTAAATAACTTCTTTGAATCCACTAAAATATGATTTCTTCTAAATCAGACTGATAATAATGAGCAAAGAGGTTTTAATAATATCATGAAAAAGGCATTTGTACTAATCAACTGTGATTTAGGAAAAGAGAAAGATCTCCTAACTGCATTGCGAGCCATGAATCAGGTAAAAGAGGCTCATGGGACTTGGGGCGCATATGATATAATAGTAGAAATAAACTCAGATGATGTTGAGTCATTACGCGAAACTATCACATGGAAGATTCGCAAGTTGCCATCAATCAGAGCAACACTTACCCTTATGGCAATAGAGGGACAACACTAGGAGAACAGGATGTCAAAAGCCTTTGTTCTGATAAACTGCGAATTAGGTTCTGAAATGCAAGTAATTTCAGATTTGAAAACAGTTGATTGTGTAAAAAAAGTCTACGGGGTATTTGGTACTTATGATATTTTAGTAAACTTGGAATGCGATAGACTTGAAGAACTAAGACAAACAATTATTTCTAAGATTAGAAGGATTGAGAACATACGTTCAACAAAAACTCTGATGGGGATAGATGGGCAATGTTAGATGAGATATTATGTTAGAACTAAGATGCAATGATTACGGGTTTGAGTGTGATTTTGAAGTGGAGGGTGACGAAGATCATGTCGTAGTACAATTCATGCAACATAGTAATGAAGAACATGGGATAGACTATAGAAAAGAAGCCGTAAAGCAGTTCCTATTGAGAAAATATCACTCCTAGTTTTTTTACTTTGTTTATTACAACTTACATCTCCATTCCCCGATATTTTTATAGAATATTTTCATATCAGATCATTCCTGCTGATTTTATGTACACAGTATAGATGATTTTACCAACATCATCTAAAGTGTCGTTTCTTTAGTTATTCTACAGTTTCACTTGTTCGTTTTCCAATATTTTCAAAACTTCAGAATACATCTTAAATTGTTAAGCAGTTGTATTTTTCCAAAATACTTGTCGTTCTTGTATTAGTTTTCCCCGAATTCATCTTTTTGACCTGTACCCAATATTCTTGATCTTTTGGTCATGTCTGGAATGACTACTGGTTCAAATCTCATTATACCTCGATAAAATTTATTCATGAATCATCTATCATTTTGATAGACGTATCAATTAATAGATAATTCAAAAACATAAGATCTCAAATATACTTTATTCCGTATATACTGTCAGTGACCGATATACAATTTTGTCATATTTGCCTGAACAAGACAGAGATTCTAGAGTATGATAAATTACATGTTTGTACAAAATGTTTATTAAACATTATAAAATTGGACAAAGAGAAACCATCGAGCCTTTCAAAAGAGCAGATTGCCGGTGGGATCAAAGATGAGTTATAAAATGGAAATTATACGAATGATATAATTGCAAAACTTTTTCAAGAATGTAAAAAATTGGATGTATGCCTTTTCAATTAATTTCTCAGATGCTTGATATCTACTGACTCATCATTAATTACTATAATTCATAAAAAAAATGATATATTCATATATTGCTAATAAATTTTTGATTTATTTAATAAAACAGAATAGATGTAAAGATTATTCTCAATTTTATTAAAATATTTGATTTACGTATAAAAGAACAATGAGCGTGCTAAACTGTCGATATTATGGATTTGAATGTAACTATGAGGTGGAAGGAGATGTCAAAAAGATAGCTGATGAATTCAAAAATCACATTACAAAAGAACACAAAATTGATTATCCAAAGGGAATCTTGATGCAAACTAATCTGTGGAAAAGATCATAATGGTTGCAGAAAGTGGTATTTTGTGCCGTGAATGCAAAGGCTCTATTGAATATTGTTATTGTTACTGTCCTTATTGTGGAAATATAACAGAACATTGCCGTTGTAATCTAGAGAATTCAAAAGGCAGTGACAAAATTCTATCCACTCTACATTATTCAAAACTTGATCCATGGAATAAATCGAAGGAACCCTCTCTTGTAAATACTCATGATGATGATTGGTGGCGTTTAGAAAAATGGCAAATTGGAAGAAGAAATCTTCCTTAACCTCATTATCCTAGAACGTATCATAAATTAGAAATTATAAACATTGTATGTTGTCTAATCAGAATAGAACGTTGTATCTTAAAAAGAGTGATTGGAATCTGGAGGTTTTCAATATCAAGAGTATTACGTAGTTTTTTCTATGATTGTTCTGGGATGGTGTGTATGGTAATTGTATGTGTAATATTTTCAAGATGTCTTATTTTTTGTAAAGTCTGTTCAAAGAAATCTATATTGTCATAATTTAATTTACAGATAAAATCATACATTCCAAAGGTTCCTTGTACCTCATTACATAACTCTTTGAGTTTTGTAATTGTCTGAATTTTATATCCTAAATCACAATTAACTAAAATGTATGCTATGCTCATAACCCATATACGGAATTCTCTGTATTAAGTTTACTTTAAAGTTTAAATTATATTTCAAAATATTTTTAATATTTTTACTATCTATAATAAATCAAATAACTACCAATACTCTATATGTCAAAATAGTCAAGAGTTAGTGAAAAAGAATAATTCAAAAAAAAGTTTTAAGAAAGAATTGCAAATGGTGAAGTATTTGATTTTGACTAGAAAGCAATTATTACTAAATCCCTCATGCAAGAGATTTTCATCAATATCACAATTTGGACCTATTTTTGTTAGGCCTTACATAAAATCTACAATGAAAGATAGAATCGTTTGCTTATGTCTAAAATTCTAGGGTTAGAAAGGACAATATCATAACTAGATTTTGATATTGGAATTCAGTACTTTTAGAAATTTGGAACCAAAATTAATAATATTAGATCTATTCGTTCTTCTTTGATGCTGATACATGCGTAATTTCTATGTGATATTATGAATTATCATGTAAGTGCTCTGCACTCGTCATTTTCTTTATTTGTCTAAAATTTTTGAACTTGAATTTTATCCTGGCAGGTCAGGAAATTTATTCTAAGTGGAAGAATCTGTCTATTTTTGTGACTCGTTTACAGTGATAAATTGGTTGTTAAGAAAATTCTAAACAGTGATGGAATAAAAATCCCATTGTTTCAACGTGTAAAAACTGAAAATCAAAGGATCAATGAATTTATTTTTTTATATCTGCTAATTGATTTTTACTTACTCTTCGTTTTTTAATTAAAGCAAACATTATCATTCCAACATTTATGATAGAAATTATTTCAATCAAATCAACTCCATACAAGAACCAATCAATTACCGGATGTACTCTTGACACAATTCCTGCTTCAAGCATAATGTCTGCATTCCATATCATGTGAGGAACTTGAATGAATTGAATAATTGCAATAAGGATGACACTTCCTAAAATTTTATTTTCATACCAATTCCAAAATTTATTCCATGCATTCATGTATGAAATTATTTCTTAATTGTAATAAACAATGGGAAAATTAGATGCAACTAATTAGACTGGACTAATAATTACAGGCACAGATTTCTTCAAAATTAGGTTGATCTTTTTAGTTTTTTCTTTTTTTTTACCAAAAAGTGTTCTAGATGCTATTGAATGTGTGGAATAATTGAGAGTTTTGGGTTATTACAAAATATTCTTTAGGAAAAACTGCTCATTGACTTCTAATTTGTATGAAAAAATCCTGATTCAAAGTTATAACTAAGGTTGATCTATTTTTGATTTTCGCTCTTGATTTTTTCTTTTTTCATCCAAATGGTTTTTCCCTTATGGTCAATTAATTCAATATTTTTCTCATTAAGTTTGCCTCGAATTTTATCTGCATCTTCAAATCGTTTTTCTTTTCTAAATTGCTCTCTATTTAAAATCATGTTGTCAATTTCTTTTTTTTCATTTTCTGTCATTTCTGGAATTTTTAATCCTAGAATGCCTAACATTCTTTTAATCTCTTTTTTGATAATTTCTGCATCTTCTCTTCCAAGTCTCTCTTCGGCTGCTAGTCTGTTGGTTTCTTTTACTAGTTGAAAAAATACAGATAATGCAAGATGCGTGTTAAGATCATCATTTAGTGCATTATCAAAATCTGTACTCATCTTCTCTATTGCTGAATTGATTTTTTCACGATTCTTATTATTTGAATGAATCAACTCATAGTAACATGTCTCTATCTGTCTCCATTTAGTGAGATTTTCCTTGAGTAATTCTTCAGAATAATCAATTGCTTTTGAATAGTGTCCAGAAAGACAAAACAATCTGATTATATTTGGACCCCAATTCTCTAAAACATGTTTTATTGATTTAATATTTCCAAGCGATTTTGACATTTTTTCACCATTTATTGTAACCATTCCAACATGCATCCAAATTTTTGCAAATTGAGCGCCAGTACATGATTCAGATTGTGCAATCTCGTTTTCATGATGTGGAAATATCAAATCTCGTCCTCCCCCATGAATATCAAAATTCTCTCCAAGATACTTTGTACTCATAGCAGAACATTCTATGTGCCATCCTGGACGCCCATTACCCCAAGGACTACTCCATACGGGTTCTCTGTCTGAGAATTTCCACACTGCAAAATCTAGTGGATCTTTTTTAGCTTCATCGATTTCTATTCTTGCACCTGATTGAAGTTCTTCTATTTTTTTCTTTGATAATTTTCCATATTCTGGGAATTTAGATACTGAAAAATATACGCCATTTTTTGTTGTATATGCAATTTGCTTCTCAATTAGTTTCTCAATAAATTTTATAATGTCTCTCATATGCTCTGTTGCTTTAGGGTATCTTGTTGCGCGCTTTACATTTAATCCATCGAAATCTTTGAAATAGTTTTCAATGTATTTTGTACTAATTTTTTCAGCCGTAGTGTTCTCTGAATTAGCACGATTGATGATTTTGTCATCTACATCTGTAAAGTTTTGAATAAATTCTACTTCTACGTTTTTGCTTTCTAAATATTTTCTTAGTACATCAAAAACTATTATGGTTCTTGCATGACCTATATGTGATTCATCATAAACTGTAACACCACAAAGATAAATTTTGATCTTTTTTGAAATATCCAATTTTTGTTTAGAATTTAGTAATGTATCTTGAAGTTTCATCCCTTAAACTCTATCTGGTTTTTGCGCAAGCAATCTTTTATGTTCACTGTTTATGTTTTGCTGATGAATCTTCTCTACGATTGCTCTGTTAATTTGAGTTAATTCTGTTGTTTCTTCAATTGATAAGTTTTTTTCAAATAAGCAGTACAATATGGAATCAATTTCTTCATATGTTGCCCCTAATTCCTCTTCTGCTTCATGTTCTTTCCACAAATGAGGACTGCTTTTTTTTGAAATGACATTTTCAGGAACTCCTAGATATTTTGCAATCTCTCTTACCTGTAGTTTGTAAAGTGAAATAATTGGTGTAATGTCTGATGCCCCATCACCGTATTTTGTAAAATATCCTAGCAAATACTCACTTTTATCACTAGAACCTAAAACTAGATAGTTTTTGGAATTTGCATAGTAGTACAAAATATTTGTTCTGATTCTTGCACGCAGATTTCCCTTTGCCCAATCATTTGGCTCTAGGTACATAGAATATTCATTTATGATTGGCTTTATGTCAATCAGCTTATATTCAATTCCTGTCAGTGAAATCATTTTGAGAGCATCATCTGTTTCTGATTTTGGTGTGATTAATGTATCTGGCATGATCAGTGCAAGTGTTTTTTCTTTGATTTGTCTTTTACAAAGATAAGCTAACACGGCAGAATCAATCCCTCCACTTAATCCTAGAATCACTCCATTTGTGTGACTTTTTTCAATTTGATCTGATAGAAATTTCTCAAATGTCTTTGTAATTAAGGCATAATCCTGATTTTTAATTTCATTGATAATGTCTTGATTCAATAATTAGTTTTGATTATTTTTGAGGATAAAAATTCTCCTTAATTTGAAGTAAAATAGGTACTTTTTCTAGATGTCTACGTAGATACCATCATCTCTGGTTTCAACTTTGTATGTTTCTAGTTTGACGTCTTTTAGGTAATCTGTTAGTTCTCCTGTTTTGATATTGTAATGCCAAAAATGTAATGGGCATTCTACAATGTCTCCGTCTAATTTCCCAGCCGCAATTGAGCCGTCTTGATGAACACATAGGTCGTCTATTGCATGATATCCGTCTTGATTAAAGATTGCAATTTGTTTTCCTTCAATTTTGAATGCTTTACCTTTTCCTGCTGATACTTCCCCTTTTTCAGCAATCTTTTTCCAAGTCAATGGTTTTCTAACATTTTTGTCATTTATTTAGATTCGCATGATAGAATTTTATAGCGTGCTTTGAGGGTTTGATTGTTGAGTAAAGTCAAGTCTAGTTCTAAATTGATCAAAGATGGTAAATTATCCTATGAATGGGCTAAATCTCATATGCAAATTTTAGACAATACAATTAACAGATTTAAAAAATCAAAACCCCTAAAGGGAATAACACTTGGATTTTGCTTACATATCACAAAAGAGACCTCTGTCTTACTAATGGGTGCAAAAGAACTTGGTGCCACTGTTGCATGTTGTGGCGGAAACCCATTGACTACACAAGATGATATTGCTTCATTTTTAGCATCTCAAGGAATACATGTCTATGCATGGCATGGTCAATCTGTCAAAGAATATGATTGGTGTATTGATCAAGTATTGAAGCACAATCCTGTAATCTTAACTGATGATGGGGCTGACATGAATATCAAAGCTCATTTTGATAAAAGATTTAGCGCTATGAAAATTCTAGGAGCTACTGAAGAAACTACTGCAGGTGTTACAAGAATTAGGGCAGTGGAAAATCAGGGCAAACTTCGCTATCCTGTAATTTTGGTAAACGAAGCGTATACCAAGCATATGTTTGATAATCGATATGGAACTGGTCAAAGCACCATTGATGGATATCTTCGTGCTATGAACTTACTAATGGCCTCAAAACGTGTGGTTGTAATTGGATATGGTTGGGTTGGCCGTGGGGTTGCATCCAGATTCCAAGGAATGGGTTCTAAAGTAATTGTAACTGAGATTGATCCTGTAAAGGCACTTGAGGCTCATATGGATGGGTTTGAAGTAATGCCTATGACTCAAGCCGCAAAGATTGGCGATATGTTTGTCACATGTACTGGAATGACTAGTGTAATTAGAAAAGAGCACATATTGCAAATGAAAAATGGTGCAATCATGGGTAATGTGGGTCACTTTGATGTGGAAATTGACAGTAAATTCTTGTTAAAACAATCAAAATCTGTAAAAGAAGTTCGGCCAAATCTTGACGAGTGTACTCTAAAAAATGGTAAAGTAGTTTATCTAATTGGACAAGGCAGGCTAGCAAACCTAGTCGCAGCTGAAGGACATCCTCCAGAAGTAATGGCACAATCATTTTCAAATCAAATCTTGTCTGTTTTGTACATTCTTAAAAATCACAAAAAAATGGAAAACAAAATCATCAATGTTCCTGAAGAAATTGACAAACAAGTAGCAGTAGATGCACTGGCTGCAATGAATGTAAAAATCGATAAACTTACTCCTGAACAAGTAAAATATGCAAATAGCTGGTAATGAATAATTATTACTATGCAAAAACTCCCTCTAATGTATTTTAGAGTGTAATTGTTCTTGATGAAGTTGACTCTGATTTTTTATGAATATATTTTTGTGTTAAATCAAATGATCTTTCTATTTTGAATCATGTATTCCTATTGTGCGAATCTGAATAGATGAAAAATACGTGTTTGTTCATTTTGGAATGTTTCTGAGGATTTTATTTTGTCTTTTTTCATCTTTTTATCCTTAATGGAATATTTATCTAAAATTGAAAATATAACTTTGTTATTCAATCAGCTGATTTTTTATCAAATTTGTTAATTCTTTGTTAAATTCCCTTTCTTTCTATGAATTTTATGGTTATTTGTGAGTGTGTTTTGTCTGAAAACACTCTTAATCATATCAACATAGTTCAAAAACTACTTCAAAAAAACTCACAAACTCTCTGTACATCTGATGTCGTAGTGATCTTATTGAAATATGTCCTTTCTGATACATGCGTGATTTCATTAGATGATTTTACTCATATTGATCAGTATTTTTTAGAACATGCTGATTTTTTTCATTCGTTTTATAATGATATTATGATGTCGACCACTTTTTACTTGGACTGGTAGAAAAAAAGTCTAAAACTTCTTAACCCCAATACTGTTCTTGACAGATATCTGATGAATAACAAAGCCATCATTACAAGTGCGTTACCTTACGCAAATGGTGAAATCCATTTGGGACACGTTGCATCAACATATCTTCCTGCTGATGTAACCACTCGATTTCTAAAACTCAACGGAGTGGAGGCCTACTATGTATGTGCATCTGATGATTTTGGAACTCCTATCTTAATTCAGTCTGAGAAAGAAGGCAAGACTCCCGCTGAATATGTCGCTCATTGGAATAAACGTGACTATGAAGATTTTTCGGCATTTAACATTCAATTTGATTATTTTTACAAGACTAGCTCGCCTGAAAATATTGAATTTGTTCAGGATGTATTCAAAAAAATAAATGATGCAGGTCATATCTATGAACAAGAAATAATTCAATTCTATTGTAATAGTGATAAAAAATTTCTACCAGATAGATATGTTAAAGGGACATGTCCACATTGTAAGGCCGAAGATCAATATTCTGATCTTTGTGAGAGTTGTGGTCGTGTTCCCGAAGAGATTACTAATCCTAAATGCTCTCTTTGTGGTCAAGTCCCAACAAAAGAGAAAACAAAACATTATTTTTTCAAACTCAAAAACTTTGATAATTCTCTGACCAAATGGTTGGATGAAAATGAACATCTCCAAAAAGATGTCAAAAAATATGTTCAAAACTGGATTAAATCTGGATTAATTGATTGGGATATCACTCGTGATATTTCTTGGGGTGTTCCAATACCACTAGATGGTGCTAAGGACAAAGTTTTCTATGGGTGGTTTGATAATCATCTTGCATACATTTCAACTGCACTGAAATTTTTAAATGACAAAGGAATTGATGGAAAAGAGTTTTGGAATTCTGCCGATATTTATCACTTTATTGGAAAAGACATTGTTTATCATCATTATCTTTTCTTACCTGCAATGCGATTGGGAATAAACAGCGAGTACAAACTGCCTGACTATATTCCAACACGAGGACATCTCACTCTTCAGGGCAAGAAAATATCTAAAAGCAGAAACTGGTATATTGGATTAAAAGAATTTCTAGACTTTTATCCTGCAGACTATCTTAGATATTATCTCATATCGATTAATCCGTACTCTCAAGATGATTTAAATTTTGATTGGGATGACTTTACAACCAGAATAAATTCTGAATTAATTGGAAATCTTGGAAACTTTGTAAACCGTGCATTGGGATTTACAAAAAAGGCATTTGATGGAAAAGTCCCAGGCATAGAAATGTTTGATGAGCAAGATTTTGAGGCAGAAGAAAAAATAAAAAATCTTGCTTCAGAACTTAGTTCTCTTTTGGAACAGAATCATCTTGATAGGGCTTTGAGGAAAATAATGGAGTTTTCATCTTTTTTCAACACCTATTTTCAGCACAAAGAACCATGGAAAAAAGGACCAGGAACTGCAAACTGTGTATATCTTTCCGTTAATGCTGCAAGAAGTATTTCAATTGCCATTTTCCCATTCTTGCCTGAATCTGCACAAAAAATCTGGACACAATTGGGATTAAATGGTAACGTCGAGGATTCCTTTTGGGGTGACATTTCAAAGTTCGGTGTGCCTGCAGGGCATACTTTAGGGGATGCATCTCCTTTGTTTGTCAAAGTGGAAAAATCTGATATTGAACAACACAAAAAACAGTTAGGATCATTTGAAAAATGAGGCCAATCTTACGAATTTCCACTAGGGGATACTATGATCTTTCTAATGGAAAAACACTCAAAACCAATTCATATTTCTTATACCCAAAAAAAGACTTTAAAAAATTGATTAATTCTAAAGACCTCACAATTATGATTCATGGATTAAGAAATGATAGGGAAGGAGCTGTTGCCAAGGTGTTGTTGGCAAGAAATCGCTTGCGTAAATTAGGATATGCTAATCCAGTGATTGGATTTAGTTATGATTCCAACACAACAGGAGCACATTTGATTAAACATGCAAAACATGCACTTGATGTAGGGCAAACAATCGCAAAGAAAAATGGACGTAATCTTGGTTTGTTTATTCAGGATTTTAAGAAATCAAGTCCAAATACAAAGATTAGATTGATGGGTCACTCCCTAGGCTCTCAGGTAATACTGAGTACGTTGGAATATCTTTCAAAAAAGACACAAAATATTGGATTAATTGAATCTGTTTATTTGTTTGGTGCATCAATTACTGAAGATGTGCCTTCTTCTAAAAAATATGGCAAAATCCTCCAAAATATTGTAAATAAAAAAATTATGAACTACTATGCTCCTTCAGATGAAGTACTTTGTTGGGCAGATGATAAAAAATATGTTAAAAGCCCATTGGGTCTTAATGGTGCAACTGGAAAATTTATCCGTAAGTATTGTCAAAAACTAGTAAAGCCAAAAAATCATAGATTTGCAAGTTATGCCGCAGTACTGAATTCATTTCCGTGATTTTACAAACCACTTGGTGTAGTGTGATTCGTATATTACTTTTTTTATAGAAAAAATGATATTCATAACTTGTGAAAACTATTCTATCTTGTATTCAAAACAATAATTCCATTTTGAATTATGTACATAATTATCAGCAATATGTACATGTATATTGAAATTTATAGAATTCAAAAAAATTCGCATCTAATAGATGTGAAATTTAAAAATTAAGTCGGTATATATCTAGGATAAATTATCTAGAGTATGTTTAAAAAAATATTTGGAACATTCAAATTTGATTCTTCGAAGATCTACGTTTTAGATAAAGTAAGAACATTCGCCGAATCTGAAGAAGAGAAAAGGGTGACTGAATTAAAATGAAGTATCAATGTAGGATTTGTAATTTTCATTGGGAAGGAAATTCTGACACATTTTCTAAAGTATTGATCCATGAAAAAACTCACAAAAAGAAGGTTTCAGCATAATGCTTACTTGCAACAAGTGTTACAATAATCAACATGATCAATGCATGGGAAAAGCCGGAATGTATGAATGTAATTGTGATTGTTTTAAAACAACAGAATAATTCCTTTACACAAGATTTACACTCTCTTTTGTTTACTTATTTTTTTGTTTAATTATAAACCATTAAATTTTTCTCTTCAAGCAAACTATGAATCTGATTTACTGAACGATGAATGTCTTTTTCAATTCTAGCTCCTACACAAACAAGCTTACCTGAAGCAAAAATTAGGATTACTGTTTTTGGATCAAGCATTCTGTGAATTAATCCTGGAAATTGTTCTGGTTCATACATGCTTCTTGGAAGTGTTCTAGCTGCTTGTTCCAAATTTACTTTGCCTCCTAGATTAATTGACGAAACGATATTTTGAATTGTAACTATTGGTTCATTTTTTATTTTGATTTTTCCCTTTCTCAAATTCTGAACAACAATGTTTACAGCTTTAATTGCCATCTCTTCTGATTTTGCACCAGTACAAACCATCTTTCCTGAGCCAAAAAGAAGTGTTGCAGTTCGTGGAGTTTTTAATCTGAAAACTGCCCCTGGGAATTGTTCTGGATGATACTCTACATCTGGAAACTTTTTTGTTATATCTACAAGATCTAATTTCTGCTCAATTGTTGCAGATGCTACTACATTAACTATTGCTATTACTGGCTTGGTTTCTGTCATATTTTTTCGTTATTTCCTTACTATATCTTCGTATCTTGGTCTAATCTGAGGCCTTTGTATCTATTTCTAATGGTCACTTCTGTCACATTTGAGGCTTCTGCAATGTCTTTTTGAGTTCTATCTTCACCATTTTTTACACATGATAGGTATAATGCCGCTGCTGCAAGCCCCATAGGATCTTTTCCTGCAGATTCTTCATGCTCTTGAGCAATTTGAAGAACTTTGGCAGCATAACGTTTTGTTTTCTCAGAAATCTCAAGTTTGCTTGAGATTCTTGAAATACATTGTATTGGATTGACCACTGGCATTTTTAATTCCAATTCTTGATGTAAAATTCGATAACATCGTGAAATATCTTTCTTCTTTATGTTTCCTGCATCTGCAACATCTTTTAGAGTTCTAGGCGTTTCAGTATCCCTACATGCAGCATAGAGTGCTGCTGCAATCAGTGCAGAAATAGATCTTCCACGTACTAGTTTTTTTTCCAATGCTTTTCTGTAAATGTATGATGCTTTTTCAATTACGGAGTTTGAAAGTGATAATTTATCTTTTAATGTTGATAGCTGACTAAGTGCTTGTCTGAGATTTTTATCTGATGATGCATTTACTTTGCTTCTACTATCCCAAGTTCTGAGTCTCTCAATTGTGCTTTTCATAGATGAAGAAAGTGGCTTTCCAGAAGCATCCTTATTCATAGGACTGATGATTGTAGAAAGTCCCCTATCGTGCATTGCAAGCGATGTTGGAGCACCAGTTCTTGTGGGATCTGTACCCCCATCTTTTGAAAATGATCTCCATTCGGGTCCTGAATCCTGCAATGTCTCAGAAATCACAAAACCGCATTTGGAACAAAATCTTTCTCCTGTAACATTGTCTGTCAGCATGGACTTTTGTCCACAACGCCTGCATACACTATCTGCATTGATAATTTCTAACACCAATAATATGACCATTTTTGGTTTACTTGTTTCCTATAATAACTGACTTATTTCATGAATTTGTTCCAAAATATCGCTTTTTGATTTCTAATTTCATGTTATGTGTGATTGTTTATTTTGTATGAGTATTACAATAACCTACATTAACCCAAATTTTTTATTCAAAATTAATAATGCAATCTGTAAACTTTGTTGTTTTAGGTAAACAAGATATTGCAGCTCAATTTGGGAAAAAAGGAACCGTTACTGATCTTTCGCTTTATGATCGAAAAGAATCTGATATTATCAAAACTTGGGTTACTCCAAGTGGATTTCCAGAAAAAATCCAACCATTATTTCAAGCAATCAATTTGGCAGAATATGTGATACTTTTAGTGGATAAATTAGATAAATTTACTGGGGAACAAATTATTGCATTAGATTCCCTAAAAAAAGAAAAAGGCATTCTATCTCATACATTTGATGTCGATGAATCAAAGTTGAATATGATGATCAAAGGAACCGTCGTTGAAAATTACACCAAAGTTGAACAGGATAAAATTAAAGAAGAAATGGATAATCTAGAGCCTTTGACAAACACTGATCTTTCTGAGATGGTAATTGATCACTGTTTTGATGTAAAGGGTGTTGGAACTGTAATTTTGGGTAAAATAACACATGGAAAAATAAAACAATATGATAACTTGAAACTATACCCTGCAGGAATTGATATACTGATAAAATCAATACAAATGCACGATGATCCTGTTGAAGAATCTGTTTGCCCTGCAAGAGTTGGACTTGCAGTAAAGGGTGCAAAGCCTGATGAGATCGGACGTGGTGATGTTATTTCTAAAGAAGGGGCAGTAGATGTAAAAACTGAGATTGAACTTGATTTTGAAAAAAACCCTTTTTACAAAAATGAAATCACTGAAAATCAGGGTTGTTTGGTAAGTATAGGTTTACAAATTAAATCTGCAAAATTCACATCAATATCTCCATTGAAATTAACATTTGAAAAACCAATCGTATGTAAACAAGGTCAAATTGCCGTAATTTTAAAACCAGAGTCCACCACAATTAGAATTCTTGGTAGCGGTGCAATTCAATAGACTAATTTAATTGAATCAAAGTTCATAATTGATTATGCGAGGATTGATGATGGGGAGGTTCCAACCTTTTCATTTGGGACATTTGGATTTGGCAAAACAAATTCTTGATGAATGTGATGAGGTGATTATAGCAATTACTAGTTCTCAGTTTAATTATTTAGAAAAAGATCCTTTTACCGCAGGTGAGCGAATCGAAATGATTCATAATTCTCTAAAGGAGTCCTCTCTTGAACTTTCACGATGTTTTGTTATGGCGATAGAAAATCAGTTCAATGTATCTACATGGGCATCATATCTAAAATCTGCATTGCCATATTTTGATAAAGTGTATAGCGGGAACAATTATGTTTCAATGTTGTTGAGTGATTCTAACATTGATGTTGTTACTCCCGTATTTTTAGATCGAACTCAATTCAATGCAACTAAAATTCGCTCAATGATTATTTCTGATGAAAACTGGAAGGAATATGTTCCTCCCGCTGTTTATGAATTATTGACAAAAATTAATGCAAAAAATAGACTTACTGTAATTTCTAACTCTGGCACAAATCCCACTGAACATTAATGGAGCCTATACGATCTTGTCCTGTTTGTCCTAAATGTGGTTCTAAGAGATTTACCCGGCTTGCAGGCGAAAAGGTCACTGTAAAATGTCGTTCTTGTAATAACATAATTGAAATCTAAATTTCATAGTTAATATTTGCAGCATTCTTGAAAGGATCATATGGCAAAAACATGGAAAGATGACGAAATCAGCCTTGATCCAATTAAAGATCAGACTGTGGCTGTAATCGGTTACGGAATCCAAGGCGATGCTCAAGCAAACAACATGAAAGACTCAGGCCTAAATGTAATAATCGGTCTCAAAGAAAGCGGTAACAGCTGGAAAAAGGCCGAAGCTGATGGTCACAAAGTAATGTCTGTTGCAGATGCAACAAAACAAGGAGATATTATACACATTTTGATTCCAGACATGATTCAAGGTCAAGTATACAAGGATGAAATAGGACCAAATCTTTCTGAAGGAAAAGCATTGTCATTTTCTCATGCAGCCGCAATCTATTGGAAATGGATTGAAGCTCCAAGTAATGTTGATCTGATTATGGTGGCTCCAAAAGGACCTGGCTCAAAAGTTAGAGAAACATATCTTGATGATTTTGGAACTCCTGCAATTGTTGCAGTTGAACAAGATTTTACAGGAAAAGCTTGGGATAGAACATTAGGAATTGCAAAAGCAATTGGAAGTGCAAGAGCTGGATTGATCAAAACTGCTTTCAAAGAAGAAGTAGAAACTGATTGGTTTGGCGAACAAGCAGACCTTTGTGGCGGTGCAGCTTCTATGGTGACAAATGCATTTGAGACTCTTGTTGAAGCAGGATATCAACCTGAAATTGCATACTTTGAAGTTTTACATGAGCTCAAACTCATCGTAGATATGATTCAAAGATATGGAATTAATGGTATGTGGAGACGTGTAAGTGAAACCGCTAGATATGGTGGCCTAACGCGTGGACCCATGGTAATGGATTCTACAAATAAAGAAAATATGAAAAAAGTTCTTACCATGATTCAAGATGGTACCTTCAACAGTGAGTGGATTTCTGAATATCAGAAAAATGGTAAAGATGCATTTGACAAATACATGAAACAATATGACAAACACCAAATTGAAAAAGTTGGTAAAGAAATGCGTAAAATGATGTGGCCTAATTCCACAGAATAATCTTTTTTCTTATATTTTTCTTAATTTGGATACACCAGTAGTGATGTGGTCGATAATTGTTGGTAATGGCGTACCTGGACCAAACACGTGGTCTACTCCTGATTTGATCAAGTCTTTATGGTCTATATCTGGAATAACTCCTCCGCCAACTATGAGAACATCATCAATGCCTTTCTTTTTTAAAGCCTTTACTACTCTTGGGAAAAGAGTTCCATGTGCCCCATTTAGCAAACTCATTGCAACAGCATCTACATCCTCATCTTCTGCAATCTGTGCAATTCTTTCTGGTGTTGCAAAAAGTCCTGAATAGATTACTTCCATTCCTGCATCTCTGAATGCTCTACAAAGTACTAAAGCTCCTCTATCGTGACCGTCAAGACCTAACTTGGCAACCAAGATTTTAATACTTCGTGAAGCAGCCTTTTGTTTCATATTAATTTCTATATTTTGATGTTTTAAAAGCTTTATTTGATTTTCATCAATCTATTTTTTTAGATGTTATGCTCTAATCTCTTGAAATATATTGATTCAAAAATTAGACTGTATCAGCGATAATAGATATGACTGAAGACGTATGTGATTTTTGTAAAGGGATTGGCTCTTCTGGTCCAAACACTTGTGTGTATTGTAATGGGACAGGAGAGTGGAATAGTGCAGCTCAAGCATATGTGAAAAATCATATTTGTCAATGCATTGTACTTGATAGAAAATTCTGCCCTGTTTGCAATAAAGCATGTCATCATGATACTACACTGAACCCTAAACAAAAAATTGATCCAGGTTATGGTGGAATGCCTAGTCGTGAAATTACTGTAATTGTATAAAATCTGAAAACTTCAAAAGTTTTTTGATAAAATTACCTACCGTTCTTATAGTTGAGAAATTCAAGTTAACTATGTCCGAAGATAGAAAAATGTACAAATGTATCTGTTCTGACTGCGGCAAAGAATCTGAAGTACCCTTTGAACCAAAAGAGGGCAGACCAGTTTATTGCCGAGAATGTTTGCCAAAACATCGTAATTGATGAATTTAGACTAGTTTTGTTTAATTAATTTTGAACTAAATTATTTCCAAGTATATCAAAAACCTTTTCTTTTTTATTTTAGATAATTGACGACTAGTAGAATATACTCAGTTTAAATTATGTGCCAATACGAATTCAATATGTCAAACAATTCTAAAGATACAATTTTCATTGGCAAAAAACCATTGATGACTTATGTTACATCAGCAATTATTCAATTGGCTACAATGCCTTCAATCACAATAAAGGCAAGAGGTATGACTATTGCTTTTGCTGTGGATGTAGCTCAAATAGTGTTACAGAAAACAAAACCTGCATTTGTTATTGGCGATATTAATATTGGTTCGGAATCACTTGTATCCCAAGATGGTCGAAACAGGGATGTTTCATCAATTGAGATTTCTCTAAAAAGGGCAGAAACATAGGTTAGTTTGCATGGTTACAACAAATCAAAATTTTCTTTGTCTACGTTGTGGAAAAAATTCTTTACTTACTGATGATGCAACTGGAGAAAGATTTTGTTCCAAATGCGGTTTTGTGATTTCTGAGACATTGCAGGATTCAGGACCCGAATGGAGATCATTTTCAAAAGATGGGGGTACAGATCCCACAAGAACTG
>JAOTSS010000005.1 GCA_029864805.1 Candidatus Nitrosopumilus sp.
CCAGAACCAACACCAGAACCAACACCAGAACCAACACCAGAACCAACACCAGAACCAACACCAGAACCAACACCAGAACCAACACCAGAACCAACACCAGAACCAACACCAGAACCAACACCAGAACCAACACCAGAACAGAAAATTTCTTCAGATGATCCGTTTGATGGAATTAAAGATGATGATATTGCAACTTATTCAGATCTGTTTGATGTTCCACCACCTGAAAATGACAACGAAGCAATCAAACTGGGAAACAAAATTCGTCAATGGATTAAAAACGGTAGACCCAAACTTGATGAATCAAAAGAAAAACATGATGAAATTGAAGATGAACCAAAACATGATGAAATTGAAGATGAACCAAAACATGATGAAATTGAAGATGAACCAAAACATGATGAAATTGAAGATGAACCAAAACATGATAAAGAAGAAAAGCCTAAAAAGAAAAGAGGTATTTTTGGATTCTTTAAGAAATGAAACTCAAAACAAAAAATTTACTCACTTTAGCGGAACTAACTCCCAAAGAATTTTTAGGATTAATTGACAATTCCATCAAACTAAAAAAAGAACTAAAAAAAGGTGAAAACAAACCTATTTTGAAAAATAAAACTTTGGCAATGATTTTTCAGAAACCCTCAACGCGAACACGTGTGAGTTTTGAAACAGGAATGTTTCAGCTAGGCGGACATGCAATTAATTTATCATCAAATGATATGCAACTCTCACGGGGTGAATCCGTAGAAGATACTGCAAAGACTCTTTCAAGATACAGTGACTGTATTATGGCACGTGTATATTCACATGACTTAATAGAAAAATTGTCTGAGCATTCAAATATCCCTGTGATAAACGGATTGTCTGACTCTTTTCACCCATGTCAAATTTTAGCAGATTTTATGACTATTAAAGAAAAAAAGAAAAAACTCAAAGGATTAAAGATTGCATGGATTGGAGATGGAAACAATGTATGCAACTCTATGATTTATGGTGCTGCGTTATCTGGAATGGAAATGTCAATAGCAACACCAAAAGAATTTGAACCTGACAAGAATGTAGTAAAAGAATCAAAGCAATCAACTAAAATTGAATTAACATCCGATCCATTTACTGCAACTAAAAATGCAGACATTGTAGTTACTGATACATATTCATCGATTCACAATAGTGATCCCAAAAGAATCAAAAAATTCCTTCCAAAATACCAAGTCAATTCAAAACTAATGGAAACTTCCAACAAAGATGCGATCTTTATGCATTGTCTTCCCGCAAAGCGAGAACAAGAAGTAACATCATCAGTGATTGATGGTCCTCAATCTGTTGTATGGGATGAGGCAGAGAATCGTCTACATACTCAGAAGGCTTTGCTTGCAGCCCTAATTCGCGCTTAACGTATATAAGAGCAGATTCAAACTCGGTTTCTATAGATGGCCTATTCGAAAATATTGCGAAGACTCAGAGAGGAAAAGACCAATTATAAAAAACGTAGCACAATGTTGATGGGCAAACGCGATTTTATCACTGTAAATATTACTAATGAAAATACTCAAGTCCAAATTCTAAAGCCTGGAATGGTAGGCGATAAAGTAGTTGCATCTGCCCATTCTAGATATCTTCTTGAGAAAGGGTGGAAGGGCTCTAGAAAAAGTGTTTCAGCAGCATATCTTACTGGATATTTGGCAGGAAAGAAAGCCCTTGGCCAAGGTGCAAAGGATGCTATTCTTTATACTGGAACTAAAAGATATACACAAAGAATGGCAGCGGCTCTTAAAGGAGTAATTGATGCAGGAGTTCAAGTACCTGCTAATGAAGAAACATTTCCACCAGAGGAAAGAATCAACGGTGAACATCTTACGGTAAAAAACGAAGTTTCAAAAATAAAATCTACAATTGATAGTGAGGTTAAATAGGCATGAGCCAAACTGCACAATCTAAAGGTAGACCGGGCCAAAGAGGACGAGGTCCACCAGTGTATGGCGGAGGTCCACCAGGTGGATCTAAAAATGCCAGTGATCGTCCAAGAAGACCAAGAAGAGAGCCAGAAGAAGAGGTTTGGGTTCCAAAAACTACCTTGGGTCAAAAAGTTGCATCTGGAGAAATTACTTCACTTGAAGAAATTATTGAAGCAGGGTTAAGAATCCAAGAATCTGGAATTATCAAGAAACTTTTACCTGATTTAAAAAGTGAGGTTGTGGATGTTGGCATCATTCAAAAAATGACCTCAAACGGACAATCAACCAGATTCAAAGCAATTGTTGCAACTGGAAATGAGAATGGCTACTTGGGAATTGGACAAGGGAAATCAAAACAGATGAGAATTGCAATTGAAAAAGCAACTAGCCAAGCTTACCTTAATGTTAACCCTATCAAGTTAGGATGTGGCAGTTGGGAATGTAGATGCGATCAAAAGCATTCTGTTCCGTTCAAAGTAAGAGGGAAAGGTGGAAGTGTTACCATTGAAATTATTCCTGCACCTCGTGGATTAGGTCTTGTCGCAGGTGGTAAAATTAAACGGTTATTGGAATTAGCTGGTCTCAAAGATGCATGGACAACTGCAAAAGGCTCCACTCCTACAATGAACTCAACTTCAAAAGCAATTTTGGACTGTCTAAGACAGACGTTTAGTCAAGGTTGATAGAAGATGGTAAATGCATATCTAGTTGTTAGAATAAAAGGTCAGGCCGACTGTCCTTATTGGGCAACCCATACAATGACTTTGTTAAAGCTAGATAAAAAATACCGTGCAACAATTTTACCAGCTAAAGAAAACACCTTGGGAATGTTAAGAAAAGTACAGCACTATGTTTCTTGGATTGAACTAGATGCATCATTGGCAAAAGAATTGATTGACAAAAAAGCAAGAAAAGGTGGTTACCAAAAAGTTACTCTTGAAGATCTTAAGGAACTAGGATTTACAAGTTCTGATGAGTTAGGAACTGCATTGGCAGAAGGAAAGACTACTCTATCTAAATTAAAACCTCTAAAACCTTGGTTTGCTTTATCCCCTCCAAGACTTGGATTCAAAAGAAGCACAAAGAGACTTTATGGAAATAAAGGTGTTCTCGGACAAAACAAAGAACTTGACGCTATTGTAAGGAGAATGATTTGAGATGGCAACAAGATTAAGAAAAACAAGACGACTTAGGGGTGGACGACACATGGGATGGGGACAAGTAGGTCAACATCGTGCAAGTGGTCACAAGGGTGGTCTTGGAGTTACAGGCATGCTAAAGCATCATTGGAGTTCTACTTTAAAATATGAACCAGATCACTATGGTCATGATTCCACTAAACCACCTCACCCAAATATAACAAAAACATGGACTAGCATCAGGGATCTTGATGACTTGTTCTTAAAGTTCGGTAAAGAAGAAGGAGGGAAGAAAATCGTAGACCTTGAAAGTGCGGGTTACGAAAAGCTCCTTGGTGGCGGAAAATTAACAAATGCATATTCCGTCAAAGTAAGACAATTCACTGCAACTGCAGAAGAAAAACTAAAAGCTGTTGGGGGAGAGGTGTTATCTGATAATGGCTGAGGGTAGTATCACCGCAATTATTCGAAAAGTTGTTTTCAAAGCAGAACCCTATATTCCTCAAGTACCAAAACCAAAAAAGAAAATCCCACTTCCTACTAGATTGTTATGGTGTGGAGTGGCATTACTCATTTACATGATAATGGGTCAGACTCCATTGTTTGGAGCAACAGCACCACAGTTTGACTTTTTAGCATTTGCCAGAGTAATTTTTGCATCTCAACAAGGAACTCTTGTTGAGTTAGGTATTGGGCCTATAGTCACTGCTGGGCTCTTGATGCAATTACTGAGAGGTTCAGATATTCTCAAATTTAATTTTAAAAAACCTGAAGAGAGGGGTATCTTTCAGACAGCAACCAAGCTTGTAACCTATGTTGTAATTGTTGCAGAATCTATCGTGTATGCTATTGCAGTATATGGACCTGGAGTAACAGAGCCATACTTTTTGTATGTGATGATTGGGCAGCTTATGGCCGCATCAATTATCATTATGTTCTTAGATGAGTTAATTCAGAAAGGTTGGGGGCTGGGTAGTGGAATTAGTCTTTTCATTATGGCCGGTGTTGCACAGCAAATTCTTTGGAGTATGTTTAGCCCATTGCCTGCAGGTGATGGGGGAACAATTGGTATCATTCCATATATCGGTCAATCGATAATGGGTGGCGACTTGTCAAATATTCTATTTCGTTCAAACCAACTTCCCAGCATCTTTGGTTTGTGTCTTACTGCTGGAGTCTTGTTAATCCTTGTATTCACACAAGGTATGAAAATTGAGATTCCAATTGTATCTACAAAATACAGAGGTTTCTCAGCAGTTTATCCTATTAAATTGATGTATGTTTCTAACATCCCTGTAATTTTGGCATCAGCACTTACGGCAAACGCTGTTTTCATATTCCAAATGCTGTGGGCAAACATGAATCCCCGAAATAATGATTTCTTCATGAACTTTATTGCACAGTTTGATCCGACGAGTCCTTCTACCCCTATTGGCGGCATCATTTACTATATCACTCCTCCAAGAGGTTTGGATGTTGCAGCATTGGATCCAATGCGTGCAGTTGGATACGTTCTGTTTATGGTGGGAATTGTGATTGTATTTGGCAGGTTGTGGGTAGAGCTTGGAGGTTTGTCCCCAAAGAGTGCAGCTCAGAACTTACTTGATGCAGATGTACAAATTCCTGGATTTAGACGATCAAATGCACCTGTTGAAGCTCTGTTGAACAAATACATTCCATCCGTTACAATAATTGGTTCTGCCATTTTGGGTCTACTAGCAGGAGTATCTGATGTTCTTGGTGTGTTTGGTTCTGGAATCGGTGTTTTACTTATGGTAGATATTCTTATCAACTATTATACACAGTTAGTAAGGGAACAAGTAGAAGTCGTCATGCCGCGTTTGGGTGCTTTACTTGGAAGGAAATAAGAGAATAATCCTAGTAGGGATTCCAGGTGTAGGGAAAACTACCATTTTAACCAAAATGGTAGAGGTTCTAAAAGATCATGATAAAACCGTCAATGTAGTAAGTTTTGGAACTTTGATGTTTGAAGTTGCAAAAGAAAATGGCCTTAAAGATAGAGATGAGCTTAGACATTTACCTGTGAGTGAACAGCAACATCTTCAAAAAATTACTGCTGAAAAAATTGCTGCATACAGTGAACAAGTAGTGATTGTTGATACTCATGCATTTATCAATTCCCCAGAAGGCTATTACCCTGGATTGCCAGAACATGTTTTGAAAATTATCAAACCTACAAACTTTGTTTCAGTCTCAGCAAAACCTGAAGAGATCTACAATAGACGAATGAAAGATGAAACCCGCAATCGCGATAAAATCACTCTGCCTAATATCAATAAAGAACTGGATATTCAATCCGCAATGATTTCAGCTTGTACTGTACTTACAGGCTCACCTGTAAAACATATTCTTAATAGAGAAGGAAAGATTGATGAAGCCATAGATAAAATAATTAATGCAATAGGGCTGTAAAAAATGGACTTTAACTTTATTCTACTATTTCTTGATTCAATATCCCTACAATTTGATATCTTTAGTGGCGAAAGCCATGCTCTTGGTAGTGATGATCCAATCATCAAAGGATTAGTTCTTTCAATGTTTGCAGTCTCTGGATTTGGAATTGTACTGAATCTCTTTAACGCCGCAGTTAGAAAGAAGATGGTTGACCAAACAAAACTAAAACGAATCATGAAAGAAACACGTGGATGGCAAAAAGAAAGAATGGCTGCAATGAGAGCCAAAGATCAGGCAAAAATTAACGAACTGAGCAAAAAATCATCATACATGAACAAAATGTCAATGGAGATGATGCAGATGAACATGCGCCCAATGATGATTACTTTTGTGCCTTTGATTTTAATATTTTATCTTGTGCTGCCACAGTTATTCTCTTACACTGTAGCATTATCGCCAATTCCACTAAATGTAATCCCTGGGGACTTTTTCCAATTAACATGTACTGCAGCACAAGCAACGGAAGAAGGTCATGTTTGCTTTGGCCATGAAAACTCATTGTATCTCTGGGCTTGGTACTTCCTTTCATCTATTGCATTTAGTGGTATTATTATGAAATTGACGAAAACCTCGATGGATCTCAGTTGACAAAATCAATAGTGATTTCTGGTCCTCCTGCAGTAGGTAAAACAACTGTTGCCAAAGGATTGGCAGAAGAATTTCAACTAGAGTATCTTAGTGGTGGTGATGTTCTAAAAGAGATGGCAATAGAAGAAGGCTTTGATTCTGATGGGGATGATTGGTGGGATACCGAAGAAGGAATGAAATTTCTAAATCAACGCGAACAAAATTCAAAATTTGATATAGCATTAGATGAAAAATTAACTAATATCTTCAATAGGGGGGGAGTAGTAATCACTAGTTACACTTTACCGTGGCTTATCAAAGACGGAATTAAAATTTGGTTAGAGGGTTCACATAAAAGCAGTACTGAAAGAATGCAAACAAGAGATCATATGAGTCCTCAAGAGGCTTATGAAGTTACGAAAGAACGATTTGATAAGAATAAGGCATTGTACAAAAAACTTTATGATTTTGATTTTGGTGAAGATATATCTGTATTTGATTTAATAATTAACACTGATAATCTTTCTGCACAACAAGTAATTGATGTTGCAAAAGAAACTGTGAGAAAATTACTATGACACTCAAACAACTAGAAAATCTGATTGAAATTGATCAAGATATTACTGATGATGCATATGGAACATATTATGACAGAAGATCACTTGGGCAATTACTAAACTATGGACTTGTACTGTTAGACAAGCCTCCTGGTCCTACAAGTCACGAAACAGTCGCATGGGTAAAACGAATTTTGAAACTTCCAAAGATTGGCCATAGTGGAACTCTTGATCCTCAAGTTTCAGGAGTATTGCCATTAGGATTGGGTGAAGCAACAAAAGCATTAGGCGTTTTACTTTTAGGTCCAAAAGAATATGTTGCATTGGGACGAGTGCATTCTCTTCCATCAAAAGAAAAACTTGCCGAAATAATCCATTTGTTCAAAGGAGAAATATTTCAAAAACCCCCACAACGTTCAGCAGTTGTTAGACAAACAAGAACAAGAACTATCTATGAATTTGAACTAATAGAACAAAAAGAAAGACTTCTCCTAACTCGAGTTTTATGTGAGGCTGGAACGTATATTAGAAAATTATACTATGATATTGGGGAAATTCTGGGACCTGGTGCTACAATGATTGAACTTAGAAGAACTAGGGTAGATCAATTTTATGAATCTGATGGCCTAGTAACTCTACATGAACTGGCAAATGCATTTGCATTATGGGAAGAAAACAAAGATGATTCTAGACTAATGAATATGATCAAACCTGTAGAGTTAGCGCTAAGTGAATTAAAATCTGTAATGATTCGTGACTCTGCAGTAGATGCGATGTGTCATGGTGCCCAACTTGCAATTCCTGGTATTTTGAAAATTTCTCCAAATCTAAAGAGAGGTGATTTAGTTGGAATTTACACTCAAAAAGGGGAAGCAGTAGCTTTGGCCGAATCTACAATGTCTGAAGAAGAGATTCGTGACGCAACAAAAGGATATGCATTTGAAACAAAGAGAATCATTATGGCTCCAAACACATATCCTAAAAAATGGAGAACAAAACTAACTCACCCAAAGAATTAACATCCAATAATTATTCTGAAGACATGTTAGCAAAAAGCCTAGTAATTTTTATTGTAATTGGAGTGATTTCAGGTTTTGTATATGGTGTTTATCTGATGGATGTAAAAAATACAAATCAACTAATATTTGTTGAAGGCTCTTCAATATCTTTAGTTACTGAAAAATTTGATTTTAAAAAAGGTGAGGATATAAAAATTCGAATTGTTAATTCTGGTACAACCACTCTGATTTTTCCTGATACGTCTTATGGTCTTAGAATTACAGGATTATCTGGAATGTTGATGTATACACCAGTTAGCGCACAAGTTGTTTCCAATCTTGAACCTGGTGATGAAATTGAATTACTATGGGATCAAATAAAAAATGATGGTGATATTGTATTGGAGGGTTTATACAAAATCTCTGCAAATGGAATGGATGAACAAGGAATTCCTGTAGAGAAATCCACTACTGTTACAATTTGGAAGTAGATTTTAAAATAAGTAACATAATTTATAATCACATTTTACCGAGGATTTTTGTCGTTAGACTTGTGCCGGGGTCGCCTAGCCTGGTAGGGCGCGCGCCTGGAAATTATTAACCATAAAGCGCGTTCTCGCAAGGGAACGGGAGTTCAAATCTCCCTCCCGGCGCCTTCAATCTAGTTTAAAGCCTCATGGTACATTATACTATGATAGATGCGTAAGCAAAGAAATGTTGGGACTTTGAACAAGTCTAGCATCTATGATAATGATGAAAGGATTATTCGTATGCTCTGATTGAAAAAAAATTGCTCAAAGAAGTTCCAGTTTATCTGAATATATGATGAATCCATGATCACTCAATCATTGATAAAACCTACACGTCACAACCACCTTCAAGTCATATTGAATCTTAGCGGATATTTGACAAACTATTGGAAACTGTTGATGCCTTTTTATTTTTCATTACATGTATCTTATTCTAGATCGTAAAATCAAACAAGAGTAATAATTAATAAGAACATATTTTGACTGATTTCAGTGAATCATTATCTTTTACTGCCTTTGATACTTGGTATAGTGGTTATTGGTAACTTGTCTAGTTCTTTTGCTGAAATTGAATCTGTTGACGTTGTTGAAAACAAACTGGTTACCTTAATAGGCGAAGGATATGATCCTGATACAGAAAACCTTTCATTCAAATGGACTCAGATCTATGGTGAGTCTGTAATATTATCCTCGACCACTGTTGCTGAACCTACATTTATGGCTCCCGATGTCAAAAATGGCGAAATTAAAGTTCTTACTTTTGAATTATTAGTTACAGACCCTCAGGGTGCAAGCAGTTCTGATACTGTTGAAATTATTGTAAATTCTGTAAATAATCCACCATATGTAGATGCGGGAAATGATATCTTAGCGGTTCAATCAATTAATGCAATAAGCATTATTCCACAAGTTACCGATAAAGATGGGGATGTTCTAACTTACAAATGGGAACAACTTTCAGGACAACCAGTATCTTTGTCCTCAATCACACAAAAACATCTTACATTTCAACCTGTCCTTCTTGATTTTTCTCAAACTGATCCTATAACATTTAGAATTACCGTTGATGATGGATTTGGCGGAGTTGCAAGTGATACAGTAAACGTGATATTCTTTACTGGTCTTATTGACAACAAGTCCATTTCAATTGAAGCTGGACCTCCACAGACCGTAGTAGAAGGTCAAACTGTATCCCTTGATGTGACTGGTCACACGTTGAATAATCAACCTATTTCTTATACTTGGATTCAGTTTATTGGAACCCCTGTCACTCTCAGTTCATCTAATGGAGATCATATTGAATTCATAGCACCCAAAGTAGGTGATTATGAAGAACTAATGTCATTTCATGTTACTGGATACTCTAAGGGAAATGGATATGCAAATGATATAGCAATAGTAAAAGTAATTCCATCAAATCTTGCACCAATAGCTGATGCTGGAAAAGATCAAAATGTTCCTCAAAGAACATTTGTATACTTAGATGGAACTGGTACTGATCCTGATGGTGACAATATTAGATTTTCATGGTCTCAAAAGTCTGGAATTCCAACTAAAATTTATGAAAACACACAGCCTTCAGCATACTTTGTTTCTCCAACAACCCAATCGCTATCAGAGCCATTAGTATTTGAGCTTAAAGTAACTGATGTTGTAGGAAATTATGATGTTGATGATGTGACAGTTACGGTAAGTACTGAAAATAGCCCTCCACGTGCATATGCTGGTCCTGATAGAAGAGTTCATGGCGGTGATAATGTTACTATCATGGGTGCTGCAGTTGATTTGAATGATGATGATCTAAAAACAGAATGGAAGCAAATTTTCGGTGATGCCATATCCTTTGATGAATCTAATTTGAAACTATCATTTGTTGCACCTGAAGTTTCTCCAACAATTTCTAAACGATTGGCTTTTGAACTAACAGTTACTGATCCACAAGGATTAACTGACTCAGATCAAGTTGTAATCTTTGTGTCTCCTGAAAACAGTGCCCCAAAAGCTAATGCGGGTCCTGATATGACTGTAGATGAAAATACAGTTGCCAATTTACACTGTACTGGAACTGATCCTGATGGTGACAAACTTGGATTCACATGGAGTACTACATCAAAAGGTATTATTGAACAAAATACTAATTCTAAGACTATGGTGAAAATTCCAAATGTTGTACGTGATTCTACAATGACCTTTACTTGTACTGTAACAGATGGAACCTACTCTTCTTCAGACAGTATGAATATTCTAGTTAAAAATACTCTTAGTCTTGATATTGTAGCTGATGCAGGTATTGATAGGATAGTAAATGAAAATGTCAAAGTTTCATTGGATGGAAGTAAGAGTCATGATCCTGAGGATCAACAGATTTCATTCAAATGGACACAACTATCTGGAGAATCTGTAAAACTATCTTCTGATACTAGTGTGAATCCATCATTTACTAGCCCAATCGTAAATAACAATGAAATTAAGATTCTGACCTTTGAACTCAAAGTATTCGATGATAATGGAAGGGAAAGTACTGACACAGTAGTAATTACTGTGGATCCCGTCAACTCTCCTCCAGAAGCATCTGCATCTGCAAAACAATAATTCTGGAATTTCTATTTGAGGTTGGATTGATATCTTTTGTTTTTTATTCTTCTAACTTCTCTATGATTTGAGAAAAATTCCAAGGACCGCACTGAACATCAAGATTCTCACTCTCAAACAGACCTGTCTTGTTTAGATGGTTAATAATGTGTGATGCAAATGGTAATGCACCAGTGGCTCCCGGTGAATTGTAATTCAGAATATGAAATGATGCATCATCATCAATTAAAATTACATCTGGAACAAACTTTCCATCATCATCAATTACTGATGATCTAATTCCTGCAGTTCCCTTTTCAGTAATTTTGTCTGCATCAATTTTGGGTAAGAATCTCTTTACTCTATCTATCATTGCAGATTTTGACATTGATGATTGTATTTCATTAATTGCAAGTTCCTGAAATTGTTTATCAAAAATTGCTTTTCTGGCACCAGAACCTAACATTTCTAACATTTTTGGGATAAACTCCTTAATGTTTTCTGTTTTGTTATATCCATATGGACTGAACACTGGAACTGCGTTAGGACCTATCTCGCAACTGCCATCAACTCTGATAATCCAGTGAGGATCTAAAAATGGATAATCTGGAAATTCTGGAACAGAGTACACACTTGTTTTAGTCAAGTCATGATATTCTTTTGGGGCTCTCCAATACTCTCCTCTAAAATGTACATCTGTAAATTTTTCTGCAACACCTATGTCATGTGCAATATTTATTGCCTCTCCACCTGCAGCATTAATTAAAAATTTTGCAAATATTTCATATTCATTATTTAATGTAATTTTCCACTTGCCCTCTTCTTTTTTTATTTTTGTTACCTTTGTATCTAAAATGAATTGTGTGCCACTTGATTCACTGTCTTTCATAACCGAATCTGTGAATATTGAATAATCTGCAGAACCATCCTTGTAAACATAAAGTGCAGATTCGCATTTTATTTGAGGTTCTATTTTTTTTAACTCTGTATTGTCCATTAGTTTGATATCTTTGTCTTTTAACCCATTTTGCTTACCCCATTTTAGATATTTTTCAAGAACTGATATGCCTTTTTTATCCAAAGCAACTTCAATCACACCATCTTTTTTAAAAGGCAAATCTCTTAATTTGGAATACTCTTCCCACATTTCATATCCGTGAAATGCAGCTTTTGCAAACAATTTCTTCTTTTCAGGGTTGTACAGGTATGGGGCATGAACTTTTCCTGTGTTTCTCCCACTTGTATGAAATGCAACGTTATGTGCTTGCTCAACTACAGCAATTTTTTTTGATTTGTTAAGATGCGATAGAAAATATGATATGGATGTTCCAAGAATTCCTCCCCCAATAATTACAACATCAAAATTATGTACCATTAGCCTCAATCAAGATACATCTTCGTCAATATTAAATCAAATCTTTGGGAATTAAGGTTAATATCCAATAAAATTCCAATTCAAATCGTGTTACCTGATAGATGTTCAGTAATGGAAGAAGGAAAACAGTGTGCCAATCCTCCAGAATTTATTGTATCTATTGTTGCAGATCAAGATGAATATATGTTTGGAGTTACTTGCCAAAAACACAAACAAATAGTCTCAGGCAAAATCGGATTACTCCAAAATGAAGGAAAAATACGTGATGGCAAAATTATCTTTTCTCCTGTTAAAGCAGTTGGTACTGATTGTATTCATGGTGATTCAGACGATTTTGTTCAAATTGATATGAAATCCTCTAAAAATTGAAATAATTTTGTTTTGAATAGTTTATGATGCTTTTTGAATTGTTATCTGATATAATTACAAATGATGATGTTTTGCTTGTTGTTAAAAACAATGGTGCCACAAGTGAAATTAGGAGTACTTCTCTTAGTATCCGACAAAAAGAAAAATGGATTACTATTGGAGACAATGATGGTCCTGCACACATGCATGTAAATTCTGAATTGATAAAATCTGCAGAATTCATTCAAAAAATAAAACCTGGACGAATTAGTTTTAGTGTACAGTTCTTTGATGAACATGGAGAACGTGTTTTGACTGCATTTTTTACAAAAATGTATGATGACTCTAAAAAACTAATTCCTGCAAGAAAAAAAACATATGATGATTTAAACGAAAAATTCTCCTCAAAAATTAAATTTTAAAAAAACCTTGTCTGAAAAAGACAAGGAGAAAAAATACTATTGTGATTCTTTTTTCTTCTTTTCTTTCTCAGATTGTAATTTAGCTAATTCTAATTCTTCATTAGTATGTTTGAATTTTTTCAATCTAATACTTCATCATGATTTCAATATAAAAACCGCTCATTTTTTAGATGATCACTCAAGCGTGAAATTCAGTATCCTACTGAATAGATCGGCTTTTTTCCACTTATCCCTAGATTCAGATTTTTGACTGTAATTTGTGCCATCTTAGCCCTAGTCTCTTTCGTTGAACTGCCTATGTGTGGTGCCAGCACAACATTCTGTAATTTGGTTAATGGGTTTTTTGTACTGATCGGTTCTTCTTCAAACACATCTAATCCTGCACCTGCAATGATATTTTTCTTGAGGGCTACTACAAGTTCTTTTTCATTTACTATCTTTCCTCTTGCAGTATTGATTAAAAATGCAGATTTTTTCATCTTTCTAAAAACCTTCATGTCAAACAAATGCTCTGTTTCTTTGGTATGGGGAACATGGATTGAAATGATATCGCTTTGTTTGACTAGTTTCTCAAATGAAACATATTTCACATTCAATGTTTTTTCGTTGGATTTTGAAATACGATTTCGATTATGATATACGACATTCATATCAAATGCTTTTGTTCTTTTTGCAAGTGTTTTGCCAATTCTTCCCAACCCTAAAATTCCAAGTGTTTTTCCTTGTAGATCTACTCCTACATAATCCTGTGCTCCGTAGATTACTTTCCATTTGCCATCTCGAATAATTCTGTCCCCTTCAGATACTCGTCTTAATATATCAAGAATGAGTGTGAATGCCAAATCTGCAGTTGCGTCAGTTAATACTTCTGGAGTATATCCTACACGAATCTTCTTTTTTTTGGCGTATTTGACATCAATATGATCAAAACCTACACTGTAGGTGCTAATTACTTTTAGATTCTTTGCCAAATCTATGATCTCTTTATTAATTTTATCATATGGAAAGCAGATTATGCCATCCACTTCTTTTATTTTTGATCTAATCTTTGTTTGAGGAATTGGAATTTTCCCTGAATGAACTTCAATTTGATACCTTTTTTTTAATTCTTTTAATGCAAAATCATGTAAAGTTCTTGTAAGAAATACTTTTTTCATCAATCTTGAGATTTATCTCAAACCATTTATACGATTTCTTTCTAAATCACGTATGTCTTCCAAAGCCGAAGAAGAAGAGGAAGATTTTGCCATTTGTATAGAATGTGGTAATTCTATTGACAAATGTGGATGTGTATGTCCTTATTGCGGGGAGCGAGATAAATGTGAATGTGCATTGTTTGATGCAGCTACTGGGGGTTGATCATTTTGATAATACATAATATTATACTTCATCAAAGGGGTAACTTACTGTGAGCAGAACTGATTTTACTTGGTTAATAGGTGGTCCTCAGGGTAGCGGTGTCGAGTCTGGGGCAAATATCTTCTCTAAAGTTTGCGCTGAGATGGGATACCAGATATTTGGAAAGCGAGAATTTTACTCTAACATCAAAGGGGAGCATAGTTATTTTACGGTAAGAATTTGTGATAAGAAAATCAATTCAAACGTAAATGATGTGACTCTGATGGTGTCCTTTGATGCAGAAACCATCTTTCGTCATTACGATGAAGTAGTTTCTGGTGGTGGAATAATTTATGATTTGGATTTAGAAAAATTAAAAACAGATGATGTTCACACACTTGATGAACCGTTCAAAGAACGATTGCATAAAGAATTAGAATTAAAAAATAAACCCTTTACGATTGCAGGTGTTTTAGAGATTGCAAAAGAAAAAGGAGTTGCGATATATCCAGTATCTTTCAAATCAATTCTTGCTACACTTGCAGAAGAAACGGAAAATCCTCGACTGAAAGGATTGGTTAGAATGTTTAATGTGATAGGAGTTGCATTGTCTTTGGGATTGGTAAAGATGCCTACTGATTCTTTGAAGAAAACTATTGGAGATATTTTTGCAAAAAAACCCGAGATTGCAAAAATTAATCAAGAGACTGCAAACTATTCATACAATTATGCAACTGCAAAGTTTGAATCTTTTAATCATTTACTTACTGGTACTGAAAAAGAACCTGGCACAATTTTAGTTCAAGGTTTTCAAGGAACTGCATTAGGTAAGATGGCATGTGGATGTAGGATGCAACCTTACTATCCAATTACACCCGCTTCCGATGAATCTGTATTTCTTGAATCCAATGAAATTCTAGAAGTAAATGGTGACAGACTCGGCTCCACCGCAGTCATTCAATGTGAAGATGAAATCTCTGCAATGGGGATGACAATTGGCGCAGCATTAACTGGAACTCGTTCTTCAACATGTACTTCAGGTCCAGGATTTGCGTTGATGGCTGAAATGCTAGGATGGGCTGGAATGAACGAAGTGCCAATTGTAATTACAAACTATCAAAGAAGTGGCCCTTCAACTGGACTTCCAACAAGACATGGTCAGGACGATTTACTCTTTGCAATTTATGCTGGACATGGAGACTTTCCAAAGATTGTTTATGCATCAGGTGATATTGAGGAGAGCTTTTACGATACTGGTAATGTTTTTAACTACGCAGAGATTTTCCAAGTTCCAGTAATTCACATGATGGATAAATTTCATGCCAGTTCTGTAATTACTTGTAAAAGATTCGATCCTCAAAAAATCACAATTAATCGCGGTAAACTATTAGAAAAAGTAGAAGATGGCTATAAGCGATTTGCATTTACAGATGATGGGATATCTCCTCGTTCCAGATTGGGAATAGATAATGGAATCTTTTGGAATACTGGTGATGAATCTGATGAATTTGGTCACATCTCAGAAGACCCAATTTTACGTGTAAAAATGATGGATAAAAGAATGTCAAGACTTGATTTAATTTTAAAAGAGATTCCTGAATCCCAACTAGCAGTATCTTTTGGAATTGAAGATTACACTATCATTTCATGGGGTTCTGCAAAAGGTCCAATCCTTGATGCAATTGACATGCTCAAAAAAGAAGGAATCTCAATTGGATATATTCAGCTAAAACTAATGCATCCATTTCCAACTGACTATGTTACATCATTACTTAAAGATGTCAAGACTATTATTGACATAGAAGCTAATCAGTCAGGACAACTAGGAAAACTGTTCAAACAAAATGTCAGTCGTAATATTGATTACTTTATCTTAAAATACTCTGGCAGAGCTATGACCAGTACTGAAGTTTATGATTCACTTAAAAAAATTGTTGAAAACAAAGCTGACAAACGGGAGGTATTGATGCATGGCGCTTAAACTTGCAGATTATAAGACAGATGTGCATAATGATTGGTGTCCTGGATGTGGAGATTTTGGAATTGTAAATGCCATACAAATGGCTTTAGCTGAGATGGGAGTACAACGAGATAAAACAACAATTTTTTCTGGAATTGGTTGCTCCGGTAAGACATCCCACTTTATCAATACTTATGGTGTTCATACATTACATGGACGTGTTTTAACATTTGCACAAGGTGCAAAGATTGCAAATCCTGAGATGACAGTAATTGCTGTAGGTGGTGACGGTGATGGTTTAGGAATTGGTGCAGGTCACTTTGTTGCAGCTGGAAGACGTAATGTAGACATGACTTACATTATTTTTGATAATGGTGTTTATGGATTAACCAAGGGACAAGCATCCCCTACACTAAAACTTGGAGAGAAGACAAAATCATTACCTTCTCCAAATACAAATTTCAATGTTAACCCAATAGGACTTGCAGTTGCAAGTGGCTTTACTTTTGTTGCACGTGGATATTCATATGACATTAAACATCTCAAAGATTTGATTATTCAAGCAGTAAACCACAAAGGACTGTCATTTTTGGATGTACTGCAACCCTGCCCTACTTACAATGATATCAATACAAGAGATTGGTATGCAGGAGCTGATTTGGTGGATGAGGCACAAAAAAGACATTCAAGAATTTACAAACTTGAAGAACAAGGATATGATCCGGTTGTTCATTACGATTCAGTACCTGAGGTAAATGAAAAACTATCTCAATCCCTCATCAAATCACTAGAATGGGATACCAAAATACCAACTGGTGTATTTTACAAAAATGAATTAATTTCACCTTATACCCAGAGACTAAAAGACAAGATTCCAAATTATTACGAAAATCCTCCTGCAAAACAAAATATCTCTCAAAATGGTAAACCTGTAACTGATATTTCTGCAATTTTGGATTCACTTCAAGTATAATTTCTACTTCAAACCTAACAAGTTATAGGCAAGTTTCGTAGTAGTGTATTTTGCATTTGAATATTTATGAGGCAAACAAAATATTTCGAAAATCCATAATCAAGGGGTTCTTTGAACCTCAATTGGTAAATCTTGACTTTAAAAAATCTTCAATAAAACACCCTTTAATCAATGATAATGGTCTTATGCAATCTGATTTACTTCATATTTTCTTTGATGTGGATACCGGATGTGATTACCCTGATGGAGATGAATGGTTTATTGTGGAATTGTTATTCCCACATGATGTGACACTTCCTGATAATTTGAAGGGCGTTGATTTTTTTACAACTCTCTCAGTTGAAGAAGGAAAAACGTTTTGGCATCATCGTGAGCTAATTCGTTTCAAATATGGAAAATCAAAAAAGCTTGATGCTGCTTTAGAATTTCTAGAGTCAAAATACAAAGAACTTCATGAATTACTAGAACCGTTACAAAAAGATCTCAAGTAATTTTTTTCCAAGCGTTTCCACTAAAAATGTATTTTTTGTTTTCAGATGATGCAGTATGTAGTCTCCATCTAATTGATTTTGAATCAAATTTGTAAATTATTTCTGAAATTTCTGAAGGAAGTTTTTGAGGATCAAGATGATGTGGAAGTAATTCTAAAACAAAATCAATTTTTTCAATTGCATTGTCAAACCATTGCCTGTCTTCTACATCAACACTAAAAACAATCCTGGGATTTCCAGCAAAATTAATTTTTACTTTTAACGCATTGCCGCTACCTCTTCTTCTCTTCATCTCCTTGAAAACTGCTTTTACTTTTTCCCAACGTCTAAAATCAAACCATTGAAAGAATTCTTCATTAAATGCAAGTGGAATTTCTATGTCAAGTGAACTAACAAAATTACTCTCATCTTGCTCAATCTCCTCTTGAATAATTGTAAAATGTGAGTTTAGAAATCCATAGAGTACTTCAATTTCCCATGGTGAAATTCCATAATATGTCAGTGTTGTTTTCAATCCTTCTGACATGCTATGAATTCTTAAAAATCGTAATTAAATCTTCAAACCTTGTAAATTGGGACAAATTGACCTTAAAATTAAAATTACATGGATAAAGTTACTGTATTAATGAAGAAAGAATTTGTAGTAAAGAGTATTGATTCTGCACCAGATGGAGCACCATATGTTGTAGTGTCACTATCCTCAATTAAAGATCTTAAAGATACCGCTCAAAACCCACAATCCCCTTTTGGTACTCCTAAAGTCATGGGATTCTCAAACATGAATGACATGATGAAGGACCTAAACAAAATGATGGCAGGAATGGGTGGAGGAATGGGAATGCAAGGTGTAACTCAATTAAAACTTGAGATGCATGAGTACAAAGACATGGGTCTCTCAGTAGGAGATAAGGTCTTTTTAGAAATGACCAAAGCTGAAAGTCTGGGTGTTTAAATTCACCAAATTGTATTGAAATATTTCCAACCATAAAGGGCAGCAATTGTCCCAATTACAAATAACATAGGTTTCCATGCAAATACTGGAATGCTTGGTGTTGCAAGTTTTACTTTATAATTATCTACAATTGCATTTACATTTTTCTTAATTTTATCGTGCCAAAAACTATACTCTACATGATATTTTTTAAGAATTTCTTCTACTTCATAAACTACTGGAGTTCTCTGCGAGAACAAGTGCTGAAGATAATCTCTCGATACTTCGACTTCTGCATGAATTCCAATTAATCCTTTTTTTAGATCTACCATCCTGATATGCATCTCCCAAGGTTTTTTCAATTTTAGATTTAGACCGTTCCCAATTTGCCCTGGTTGCTTGTGTTCGAGTTTAACTTTGGTGAATCCTTCTTCAGTGAAAATTTTCATTAATTCTTCAAAACTCTTCTTTACCACTACATGAAGCTGCTCTACTCCTTGTTTGTTGTCAACATCAATCCTGTGTTTCAGTCCATCAAAAAATGAAACTGTCTTTGGGTATGTGGTAAGATACTCCATATTTTTTTCACCAAAAAACCTCTATTTAAAGCAGAACCAAAAAATCCCTAGTGTGTTGGTAAGTTTGATAATCCTCTAACATAGACGCATTGATCTGGAGATATTGCCATCTCTGAAGGACTAATTTTTCTATCCGTAAGTTTTGCTTCTGAATTTCTAACTATGGCAAATGGCTTTGATTCTCCTCCTTCTCCCATTTTATAATTTGCAATAGTTGCAATATTATCCACCACTGCTTGAAATGTGACCTTTAATGGATTGTCATCGAGATCTTTTTTTGCTCTCATATCTAAAACTGGTTCAATTCCTGCACAAGCAACTGCAACTCCTGATGTTCCAATTCTTGCAGGCATTAATCTGCTGTCTACTAGAATAACGCCAACGTGAATTAACATCCTCAAGAAAATCTTTCTGCGAATTTGCTCTGAAATTAGATAAGGATTGTGTGGATACAGTATTGCTTTGTTTTTTTTTGCATTGGATTTGTCAATACCTGCATTTGGTGCCATGATGTTGTCAGATGATGTAATGACAAATCCTCCTATTCCTCCAAATATTTTATCTGACTCTCTGATAATTATTTCTGCAATTTCTGGCTTTAACCTGTATTTTTTTGAAATCTCTAATCCTTTCTCTGATGTTTTGATTTTTGAAAGGTCTACTATTCTTCCTTGTGAGTTTGAAATGTATTTTGTTGAAATTACTAAAACATCATCATCTTGTAATTTTACATTGTTTTCTTCTAAAGTCTCAAGCAATGCCTCAAAAACATCAAATGACTCTTGCTTTCTTTCTGCTAAAAGTGGTAAGACAGTTAATTGCACAATATTTTCAATACTCTGTTTCTTTTTTATTGTTATGAACAAGTTTTCCTTGATTTTTTTAGATGAAATACTCCTAAAAGAAGGAATTAGTTATTTACAGAAGAAACAAAGTAAATCTTGTGAAATATGCCCAAAATCCTGATGAGATTTCTCCACTGGAGTGGCTATCAATTAACCGATTTCTGTATGAGATAAAACAGATTGACTCTCCATGCATCTCTGTTTATTATCCCTATGGCAAGGGACAAGAAACAATGTCATTACTAGACGAAACAAAGCGAAATGAATTTTTTGAAAAAATTGAATCAAAAATTGAAAAAAAAATTATAGATCTCAAAGACAATCCAATATCTGTAGGCAAATTTACAAAGACACTGTGTATTTTTGGATGGATAAAAAATAACAAGACAAACATCAAAGTAATTGGCACCTCAAAAAAACTCCCCTATGTATATATCGCAAGCAAAAAGCCTTTCATTAAACCATTCAAGGATATCCTGGAAACCAATTACGATGTTTTGTTAGTGACACTAGACCAAAAATCTGCAAAAATACAGAAATTTCATGGAGGCCAAATAGTTTTAGAATCTAAACTTAGAATTGACTTACAAGGAAGACATCGAAAGGGTGGCCAGAGTCAGGGAAGGTTTCTAAGAGCAAGACAAACTAAAATTCATGTTTTCTTTAAGAAAATTGCAAATAAGATCCGAGAGATGGATGTGAATTCTGATTTGATTCTGTTAGGAGGAGTTGGTCCGGCAAAAACTGAATTTTATGGAGAACTTGATTCAGAGTTGAAAAAAAAATGTCAATTTGTAGAAAATCTGTCTTTTTCAACAACAATAAATGATATTGAAAAGAAAATAATTCGTCATCTGTATCAGTACCGAAGAAAATACGTGGAAGAAATTATTGGAAAATATGAAAATCTAGTTAAAAAAGGTCTAACTGCAAAAAGAAATGATATTATTCTCAAAGGTTTAGAAATTGGAGCAGTCGATACATTGATTGTATCTGCAAATTATTACAGCGACGCTCAATTCAAAAAAATAATTAAGATGCTGGAGATTGCAAAAAACACTTCGTGCAAAGTAGAATTTGCATCTTCACCAAAAATTATTCAAAAACTAGAACTTGATAACTCAGTTTTAGCAATTCTCAGATACCGGATACAATAATTTCAAGATTTTGATGAATCTAAAATTGACTCTAATAATTTGATAGTGCTCTTTTTAGATCATTAAATTAAAAAAATCCGCATGGCTGACTATGCAAACTTGGAAAAAAAATTGCGAACAGAGGAACTAGTAGTATTGCTATCGAAAAGATAGAATCCGGAACGGAAATCATCACAGTCTATGAATTTTTAGATGAAATAATGGTCACAAAATAGAAGTCAATTACTGCTACTAGAAAACAATATTTGGATTCTATTGCTAAAGTTTTAAAAAATCAGAATTTTTTGTAAATCTAGCATAATATCTACAGTTTACAAAACTGAGATGTCTGATTTAGTTATTTCTTTTAGGAAGAAATGGAATTAACGTTCTGACAAATTCTGTAAGGTTCTTTGTTTGATAGTATACTGTTCCAGGTATTGAGACTAACTTCAATGAGAAAAGGTGGCTTGGGTTTTTTAGAATCTCATAATTTTTCTATATTATCCCTTTAAGATAAATCGTATCCTAAACCGTTCTAAAGCTTTTAATCTGTAAAGCAGGGTTTTTAGATTATGAATATTGTTGAGAAGATTCTTGCACGTGCATCAGGAAAGTCTTCAGTTACCCCTGATGATGTGATTTTTGCCAATGTTGACAAGGTAATGGTTCACGATGTGTCAGGACCAGGAGTAATCAAAGTATTTGATAAACTAAAGAAACAAGGAATTTCAATTGACAAGTTGTGGGATCCAACAAAGGTTTGGGTAGCAGAAGATCATTTTGTTCCTTCAGCAGAAAAAATATCAGCTGAAAATATTGTAAAACTATCTAATTTTACTAAACAATACGGAATTGAAAAACACTTCAAGTATGGAATGGGACAGTATGGAATTTGTCACACGATATCCCATGAAGAAGCAATGGTAATGCCAGGTGAGGTGTATGTAGGTGGTGATTCTCACACAAACACTACTGGTGCTTTAGGTGCATTTGCATGTGGATTGGGACACACTGATGTTGCATATGTCTTGTTAAATGGACGGATTTGGTTTAAGGTTCCTGAAACCATGTACTTTAAGCTAAATGGAAAATTACCGGATCATGTAATGGCTAAGGATTTGATTTTAAAAATTATCGGTGAGATTGGAACTGATGGTGGTGCATATAGAACAATGCAGTTTGGTGGAAGTGGTATTGATGAAATGTCCGTTGAGAGTAGGCTAACAATGTGTAATATGACCACAGAGGCTGGTGCAAAAAATGGAATTGTTGAGCCTGATCAAAAAGTGGTTGATTATCTTTCGAGCCGTGGTGCTACAAATTTTAATTTAATAAAAGGTGATAATGATGCAGAATATTCCAAAGTGTTTGAGTATGAATCCTCAGAGATGGAGCCAATTATTGCAAAACCATTTTCTCCTGAAAATATCACAATTGTAAGGGAAGCCCCTAATGTTGAATTGGATAAATCATACATCGGTTCATGTACTGGCGCAAAATACGAAGACTTGGTAGCTGCTGCAAAAATTCTCAAAGGCAGGCAAGTAAAGATTAGAACAGAAATATTGCCTGCAGCAATTTCAATTTATAAACGTGCCATGGAAACTGGTTTATTGAAAATATTTTTGGATGCTGGCGTGACAGTTGGACCGCCTACATGTGGTGCATGCTGCGGTGCTCATATGGGCGTCTTGGCAAAAGATGAAATCTGCATTAGTACTACCAATAGAAACTTCCCAGGAAGAATGGGTCACGTTGAATCTCAAACATATCTTGCTTCTCCGTTAGTTGCCGCGGCATCTGCAGTTACTGGTAAAATCACTGATCCGAGGGATTTACAATGAAAGGAAACATCATAAAATATGCACAAGATAACATTGATACAGATGTAATCATTCCAGGTCAATATCTCAAAGTGCATGATTATACAGAACTTGCAACACATGCAATGGAGGGACTGGATTCTGATTTTCATTCCAAAGTAAAAGACGGTGATTTTATTTTATCTGGAAAGAATTTTGGATGTGGCTCAAGTCGAGAACATGCACCAATTGCTTTGTCTCATTCAGGAATAAAGGCGGTACTTGCATTATCATTTGCAAGAATTTTCTACAGAAATGCAGTAGATGGCGCATTTTTGTTACCCATTGAAATTGAACATGATGCATATGATGGAATTTCAGAAGGAGATGAAATAGATATTAATATTTCTACAAACGAAATTAAAAATCTTACAAAAAACCAGACATACAAAATGAAACCATTTTCAGAAATCATTGGAAAAATTATTGCTGCAGGTGGCCTCTTCAAGTACAAACCCGACTAGGATTAAAATGGGAAAAACTCTTTTTGAAAAGATCTGGGAATCTCATGTTGTAGTTGAAAAACCACACAACCCTTCTCTGATCTATGTTGACAGGCATTTGGTACATGAAGTAACCTCTCCCCAGGCTTTTGATGGATTACGAATGAATAACAGAAAGGTTCGAAGACCTGATCTTACTATAGCTACTATGGATCATAATGTTCCAACCAATGACAGGTCTCTTCCAATTTTAGACCAAACTTCTGCAATCCAAATCCAAACACTTGAAAAAAATTGTAAAGATTTTGAAATCACATTATTTGATATTAACAGCCCCGATCAAGGAATAGTTCACGTTATTGGTCCTCAATTGGGAATTACTCTGCCTGGCTCTACGATAGTTTGTGGGGATAGTCATACATCTACTCATGGGGCATTTGGGGCACTGGCATTAGGCATTGGAACAAGTGATGTTGAACATGTATTGGCATCTCAAACAATATGGCTTGAAAAACCAAAACCATTTGAAATTAAAGTAGAAGGAAAAAGAAAGAACCCCCACGCAGTTACTGCAAAAGATATTGTTCTCTCAATAATCAAAAATATTGGAACTGGAGGTGGTACAGGTACAGTAATAGAGTATAGGGGGGAGGGAATCGAGGATCTTTCAATGGAGCAGAGAATGACTATATGTAATATGTCTATTGAGGCAGGAGCCCGTGCGGGATTGATTGCACCTGATGAGAAGACATTTGAATATCTTAGAGGACGAAAATACACTCCTAAAAATTATGAATCTCTAGTTGAAGAATGGCGTGAGCATCTGAAAACTGACAATGATGCAACATTTGAGAAACAATTTACTTTGCACATTGATGACATTGCACCTCAAGTTAGCTGGGGGACAAATCCTGGCATGACTTGTGATGTAACTGAATCAGTTCCATTTCCTGATGAGTTTGCACAAGGTGATCCTAATCAAAAGAAAAGTGCAGAAAAGGCTCTTAGTTACATGGATCTTAAGCCAGGAACTCCAATTGAAGATATAAAAATTGATAGAGTGTTCATTGGTTCGTGTACAAATGCTAGATTAGAAGATCTTATTGAGGCCTCAAAAGTTGTAAGAGGCCAAAAAATTTCACCCTATGTTAGAGCCATGGTTGTTCCAGGCTCTCAGATGGTAAAAAAACAAGCAGAAGAAATGGGTCTTGATAAAATTTTCATTGATGCTAATTTTGAATGGAGAGAAGCTGGATGCAGCATGTGTCTTGGAATGAATCCTGATATTTTATCACCTGGTGAACGATGTGCTAGTACCTCAAACAGAAACTTTGAAGGAAGACAGGGTACTGGAGGAAGAACTCACTTAGTTAGCCCAGTGATGGCAGCAGCTGCTGCAATTAAAGGACACTTTGTGGATGTAAGAAAAATGGATTTGAATTAGAATGGAGCCTTTCAAAAATATTTCGAGCATTATCACACCTCTAGATAAAGTAAATGTCGATACTGATCAAATTGTCCCAAAACAATTCCTAAAATTAGTTCAAAAGTCCGGATTTGGAAAGTTCTTGTTTTTCAATTGGAGATATGATGAGGCAGAAAACAAAAAACCTGATTTTGTCTTAAATGATTCAAAATATGATGGCTCTAAAATCCTAATATCTGGAGATAATTTTGGGTGCGGTTCTAGTCGTGAACATGCTGTTTGGGCTCTAAAAGACTATGGCTTTTCTGTAATTATTGCACCCTCTTTTGCTGATATCTTCTTTAGCAACTGCTTCAAAAATGGACTTTTGCCTATATCACTTGATGAAAAATTAGTTGAGCTTTTACAAAAAGAAACAGATCCAATCAGTATAGATTTAGAAAAACAGTTCATCAAAACTCCTAGCCAAGAAATTCATTTTGATATCGATTCTCACATGAAAAAAATTCTCTTGGAAGGGCTAGATGATATTGCACAAACTTTTCAATACGAAGATAAAATTACAGAGTTTGAAAAAAATTCTAAAATCCCATCTGTTTTATAATCTTCTTTACTGTTTTCTCATTTCTTTCTAAAACCATTGGAGATTCTGCATCAATCCATTCTATTTCTCCAATATCATACGCACTAATTTTCCCCTCTTTTGATAGTTGTTGTAAAATATCAAATGATAAATTGATCTCTTTTTGTTTTGATTTAGCCTTTATTCTTTTGATAATGTCTGAACCAAGCATGTAAATTCCTAGACATTCTGGGAACTGTAATTTCATTAATGGTTTCTCTTTAAATTCTTTAATCATTCCATTTTCAACTACTGCAAAACCTGTTTCTTCTTTTCTTTTTGTTCTTGTTGCAATACATGCAGTACTTTTCTTATCGATAAAACACTCGTGCATTTTTTTTAGATTTATTGCGCACAAGTTATCTACAAACCATAAAATAAACTCTGATTCTCCTTTAAGTTTATTGTCCATATGCAACAAATCTCCACCTGTACCACTTTGTGAGTCTTGAACAAAGGTGATGTCTTTTTGATTTTCATAATAGTTTTTGATTTGACCTCCTAATCCTGTGAAATCTGAAATTATGATTATCTCTTTTATGAAATCAAATGATTTTAGATATTTTACAACATAATCAATTAGTGGCTTTCCATTAATTGGTGTCATTGCCTTTGGAAAATACTCTGTATACGGTTTGCCTCTAGTTCCTTTACCGCCAGCTAAAATTATGGCCTTCACAGTCTAACGATATGATTTCTGCTTTCTTCTTCTGGCACCCGGTCCGCCAAATTTCTTTGGTTCTTTCTGTCTGGCATCTCCGCTAACTAAGTACTTGTCAAAATCTGTTATTCGTTTTCGAAGATCATCTCTGGTGGATTTTGGAAGTGGGTGCTCCTTTGGCTCTTTCTTAGATTTAGTCCATCCAATCAGTGCTCTGGTAATTCCCGTTGCAGCTGCACTTGCCTGACCCATAAAACCCCCGCCTCTAACTCTAACAGAAATATCGATTTTGTCTCTTAAATCACCTGTAATTTCTAATGGTCCTAAAATTACTTCGCGTGCAGTCTCTTGAGGAATCATTTCAACTGGAACATTGTTGATTCTTACTTTGCCTTGTCCTTTTGTTATGTAAACGTGTGCACTTGCTCTTTTTCTAGTTGCAAAATAAATTTCAGTTTTTGGTGTTGTCATTCAGTCCACCCTATTACTCTGCATAATTCACCTACTGATGTATAGTTTGCTGCAGATCTTTTAATTTTTGCTTTCTCAAATTGAATTTTTCCAAGTGATTTAATTTCTTTAGGTGAACCAATGTAAGTTCTTAGTCTTTGATAAGATTCTTTTCCAGATGGCTTTCTATCAAACGGTAACATTTGACGAATCATTTTTGCCATTATTGTATCTGGTCTTCTATAGTGGACTGGTCCGTGTTTATAATTGATAATACTATTAATTTCTAAAAACTCTCTGGCCTCTTTGATTTGATTTGCTCTTGTTCCACTCATCATAATTTTTTCACAATTTACAACCGAGACTCTGTTTCCTTGAATTAATAATTTGGCAACATTTGATGCTAGTCGTCCTGCAATATGATCTGTTCCATCTACTACAATTGGTCTATCCGTTCTGATTACTGTTTCTTGCTCAGCCAAGTAGTACAACTCCTTTCCCTGTTGGATTTTGCTCAATCAAATCTGAATAACTGATAATCTTTCCACCTTTTTCAATAATTTTGTTTGCAGCAGAGTTTGATATTCCAAATGAGAATAATGTAATTTTATGAGGAACATTTCCTGTTCCAAGAACTTTTCCTGGAAATACGACTGTGTCATTTTCTTTTGTTAATTGACCGATTCTATTCAAGTTAAGATCTCTTCTTGCTATGGATGGCTTTAATGCATGTTCTGCCAATTTTGCCCAAATTGGAGCGTCATTCTTAACTGATGCCTTTTTCATATCCTTTGCCATTCGTATAACCACTTGATTAGTCATGTGAATAATCCGCCTTGAAACCCAAATATAATGTCTATGCTTAATTTACTCTTGAATTTGGTCAATAGTTTCTTTGAATTGGCCTAATTTGTTATTGACTTCGTCTACTCCAGCAAGAATAATTTGCTCTGGATTTAGTGCACCAGTTGATTCTACTGTGAGAATTTTCTCATCATCCTTATCCGTATCAATAATTGTCGAAATGTTTGCAGAATTCCATTTTGCATGTTCTGTTCCACGTCCAAGTCTTGCATAACATTCGGCTTTGATTTTTTGACCTGGTGCAAGTTGAACAATTGGAATTTTGTCTGAAACTGGTTTTATTGACTCATCTTCAGAAGATAATTCGTTTGAAAGGATAGTTCTTGTGACATCCGAGTCACCAGAGTCTAAAACTAACATTACTCTACAATTTACACATCCAGTTTCACTCTTACAATCACATTTTGATGGTTCGTTAAATCTACTCAAATCTGTCTTTAATGGAATTAGTCCTAATCTGTGTGCTAGGCCTTCATCAGGCAGTACAGAAGAGTTTTCAATAATGTCTACTGTGTCAATTGCAAAGATTGGTACGCCATTAAGACATACGCGTCTAAGTGCGTTTGCATATTGTAATGGAACACCTTTTAACTTTATAGTTATTTTTTGATTATCTTTGCTAATTATCTCTAATGATGACAAATCTTGAAAAAAATCTTTAAAATCCACATAAAAATCTAGCTAGTTTTATGTATAGATAAATACCAAATTACCATAGGTATTTTTAGAAATGGCAGATTACACGTTGGTTAGATATTCCTTTGAGGGTGAAAAATTTGAAATTATGGTGAAGCCTGATCCGGCACTTGATTATAGATTGGGTAAGAAAAAGGATATTTCTTCAATCTTGGTTTCTGATGAAATTTACACTGATGCTAGTAAAGGTACAAGGCCCACTGCTGAAAAATTACAACACGCTTTCAAAACTGAAGACCCGGTCGAAATTGCTGAGATTATTCTCAAGAAAGGTGATCTGAATCTCACAACTGATCAAAGACGAAAGATGATTGAAGAGAAGAAAAAACAAATTGTCACCTTTATTGCCAAAACCTATGTTGATCCTAGAACTCACCTACCACATCCGCCACTAAGAATTGAACAGGCAATGAAAGATGGTCGAGTATCAATTGATCCTCATAAAACAGTAGATGAACAAGCTAAGGATATCGTTGAAAAACTGCGTTCTATAATCGCATTGAAATCTGAGAATTTAAAATTAGAAATTACAATTCCTGCACAATATGCATCTCAATCATATGCTATTTTGAAGTCTGTAGGTTCTCTAAATAAAGAAGAATGGCAAAATAATGGTTCGCTAAAAGCAATACTTGAAATACCCGCTGCAGCAAGGCCAAACGTGATTGATAAATTGGGTTCTATAACGAAAGGCTCTGCTACAGTTGAGGTAATGAAGTAATGGATAATAAAAGGAAATACGTTATTCCCGGTGATGTGGTAACTACCGGCCCATTTAGACCTGAACAAAATGTAGAACTACAGGGAAATAAGATAATCTCAACTACAATTGGTATTTCTGAAATTTATGATGATTCAGTTAAGGTAATTCCACTTACTGGAAAATATATTCCAAAAATTAATGATCTAGTGATTGGCAAAGTCATTTCTCATACTTCTCTTTCATGGGAACTTGACATAAATTCATGTTATGTTGGATTCTTGCCTGCACAGGATGTATTTGGACGAGACTTTTCTGCTCATGCAGATGAACTTACATCCAAACTAAAATCAGGTGACTTGGTTGCTGCAAGAATTGCAAATTTTGATAGAACTCGTGATCCACTGGTCACAATTTCTGATAGAGATTTAGGTAAAATTGATACTGGAGACTTAGTAAAAATCTCTCCAAGTAAGGTTCCACGACTAATTGGAAAAAGAGGTACGATGATCCAGATGATAGAGATGGCAACAGATGCTGCGATTACAATTGGCCAGAATGGCTGGGTAGTGGTTTCATGCGAGTCGCCCGAGGGATTATTAAAGGCCAAAAAGGCAATTGAAATGGTTGATGAAAAAGCACACGTTGCTAATTTGACTGATCAAGTGAAAGAAATGTTAGAATCAAAAGGTGAATCATAATGGGCGGAAGAGACGCAACAATGGTCCTATTGGACGAGAATGGTATACGTTGTGATGGGCGTAAAGTGGATGAGCCAAGACGAATTATGATAAAAGCTGGCGGACTAAAAAATGCAGACGGTTCTGCTTATATTGAATTCGGTGATAACAAAATCTTAGTTGGTGTTTTTGGTCCAAGAGACGTTCATCCAAAACACATGTCAAATACTGATACAGGAATTTTACGAGTTAGATATCACATGGAGCCTTTCTCTGTTGGAGAAAGAAAAAACCCTGCTCCTTCAAGAAGAGAAATTGAAATTTCCAAAGTAATCAAAGAAGCATTAGAACCTGCAGTAATGTTGGGTAAATTCCCAAGAACTGCAGTTGACGTTTTCATTGAAGTGTTACAAGCAGACGGTGGAACTAGATGTGCTGCACTTTCAGCAGCTTCTGTTGCATTAGCTGATGCAGGAATTCCAATGAGGGATATGGTGGCTGCATGTGCTGCAGGTAAAGTTGCAGATACTGTAGTTCTTGATGTTAACAACGAAGAAGATCAAGCAGGTCAAGCAGACATGCCAATTGGTTACATGCCAAATCTAGAAAAAATTACATTATTACAATTGGATGGTGTTCTTACTCCTGCAGAATATAAGAAATGTGTTCAAGTCGGCGTAGATGGTTGCAAACTTGTTTATGATATTCAAAAGAAAGCACTACAAGACAAATACTTTGGAAATGGAGGTGATTAGAAATGACATCTTCTGTTCTTGATGATCTAAAAAAATCACAAATTCTTGAATTACTTGAACAAGGAAAAAGAGTAGATGGTAGAGCATTTGATGAGCCAAGAGAAATTTCAATTGAAACGAATGCAATCCCTAAAGCGAATGGATCTGCAAGAGTACGACTTGGTGAAACAGAAGTAATTTGTGGAGTAAAAATCCAACCTGATAGACCTTTTCCAGATATGGGTGACAAAGGAATTTTCATTTGTACTGCTGAACTTTTACCATTGTCTCATCCCACTGTTGAAACTGGTCCACCAGGACCTGATGTGATTGAGTTGGCAAGAGTAGTTGATAGGGGAATTAGAGAAAGTCATATGATTGACGTTTCTCAATTAGTAATCGAGAAGAATAAATCGGTGGTTGGTGTCTTTGCAGATAATGTAGTTGTTGATTATGATGGTAATCTATTTGATGCGTGCTCTTATGCTGCAACTGCAGCATTACTTTCATCAAAAACTCCAAAATGGGATTGGGTCGATGATACTCCAACATTAGTTGAGGGTGAAGAAACTTCTGTACCGATTGCTACCATTCCAGTTTCTGTAACAATGGCCAAAATTGGAAATCACATCATAGTTGATCCAAATGGAGATGAATGGGCTAGTATGGATTCACGAATTACAATTACTACTGACTCTAATGGAAATATCTGTGCTTTGCAAAAAGGTGGATCTGATGGATTTTCACAAGATGAGATTAATCAATGTGGGGAAATTTCAGTTCAAGTAGGCGCAAAAATAAGAGAAAAATTAAAACAAACCCAGATGGCAGGTCAATAAAATGGCAAAAACAAAAAAATCACTTAAAGGATTAGGGGCTCGTTATGGAATTAAACTTAGAAAACAATATACAAAAATTCATCTCCAACTCAAAGAAAAAAGAACTTGTCCTGAATGTGGTTCAAAAACTTTTGGTAGAGATGCTGTAGGTATTTGGTCTTGTAAGAAATGCAGCTATAAAGTAGCCGGAACTGCATATGACATTAAACTTTAGTGCAAAAATTACAGTTGATGCAAAAGACAAAACAAAGGCAATTTTTGATTCTGTAAACACTGACAACGAATTTTATCCTGAAAATCCTGTGAAAACCAGGATAAAATTTGATGAGAAAATTTACATTTCAGCAGAATCAGAACAATTAACTCATCTCCGAGCAAATCTCAATTCAACTCTTCGACTCATTCAGGCAAGTCATGATTCAATTGAATCTGCAAAAGATTCATCCAATAAAAAATGAGAAATCTACAGATTCAAATCTTCCACGAATATTTTTGTCCTAAAATAAATAACTGGTTTTAAATTAGTTTAAAACTTTGATTTTTTTCCAAATAGACAAATCTTTAAAAATTAAACAAATGTTTTAAATGAAAGTTTCATTTCAAGGTTGAAACTCAACTCGGAAAATATAGTTCAAATTGTGTCGTAAGAAATGTTTGGTATCATATACAACTGACACGTTTTGCAAAAAACAGTTTGATAGTTAGTCTGCTGAAAAATTATTCTACATCATTTTACGTTCAAAATCAGGACAAGTTCCATAAGATCCTTTTCCTTATCTTCAACCCATGATACTTCTTTGTCTATGAGATCAAACGTTTCAAGTAGCGATCCATCTGATTTTAAAGTGTCTACTTTTTTGTTTTTTGGATGAATGGCCACTTCTCTGGGAGCGTGATATACTCTAATCGGTTCTTTTCTTTTAATGATTATTTTCATAGATACCCATCATGGTTTATCTCTAGATAAAAACCATCTGTGTTAGAAATGTGAAATCCATACATTTGTACTTCAAGCATGAAATAAATGTAAAAACGGATTTACAATGTATTTGATAAGGTGAACAACGGTATGCCTAAAAAATGAGTACTTATTCATAAATTTATAATTTTAAACAAAATTCAACTCAATTTTGCTTTATATCGGTAAAGATTCAACGCAATAGTGCCCCATATCGGTAAAGATATAATGAAACAACTTTTTTGAGTAATTATGTCATCACCACAAATGCCTCCATGGTTGCAAGAGCAAATGATGAAACTACAGCAATCTCAGCAAAATCTTCAATCTGTTATGAATCAAAAACAACATCTTGAGATGGAAAAAGCAGAAACTGCAAAAGCACTAGATGAATTAAAAAAAGTTACAGATAGCGATGCTGTCTTTAAACAAGCAGGAACTGTTTTAATAAAATCCACAAAACAAGAATTAATTGATGAACTAGAAGAGCGAGCAGAAATGGCAAAAACACGCGTAACTGTACTTGACAAACAAGAAATACGTCTCAAAGAATCACTCAAAGAACAAGAAACAAAAATTACTGAAATGATGAAAGGCGGTTCACCAAATCCGTCAACAACAGAAGATAATCCTAGAAAATAATCATTGATCCTATTTCACACAAGATATTAACAATTCATTCTAATTATTACTAGTGAAATTAGAAAATCTCCGAATTATTGTTGATGAGCGAGAGCGCAAAAGTGGAATTCCTCAACTCTTAAAATCCGTTGGAATGAATCTGGAGATGAAAACACTCCCTATTGGAGATTATATTGTTGGACCTGAAACAATTGTTGAACGGAAAAGCATTCGTGATCTTATGGCGTCAGTCTTTGATGGAAGGTTATTTGATCAGTGTTCACGACTAAAGGAACATTTTGAGAACCCAATCGTTCTCATGGAAGGAAATGTAGATGAGGTTGAAGAAATTACTGAGAATCCTTTAATATTTTATGGTGCGATATCTGCAGTAGTTCTTGATTTTAAAATACCTATTATTCCTACACCCAGCGCTGCCCATACTGCAAAATTGCTGGTATCTATGTGCTCTAAAAAAGAATCTCACAAAGGACCTTATCTAAAAAAAATAAAAAAATCAACAGATCTAGAACGACAGCAACTATCTACACTTTGCAGTTTACCTGGGATTGGAGAAAAATTTGCAATTCGAATGCTAGAGAAATTTGGGACCCCTCTGAAAGTTTTTACCTCGACAACTACTGATTTGGCAAAAGTTGAAGGCCTAGGTGAAGCACGAGCCAAGAAAATAAAAAATATGTTAGACTCTAAAAGTAAACATCTAAAAAAATCTAATCAGAAAACTTTACATGATACAAATTAATAATTTAGCAAATGTAAATTTACCATGTTAGTATCAGTTGATTGGTTCAAAGAACATCTATCTGATCCTGATATTGTGATTTTAGATTCACGTCCCAAAACGATGTTTCTTGATGGGCATCTCACGAACGCTCAGTCACTTTCAATAGAACAGGTAATTAGATTTGATGAATTTGGTTCTAACCTAATAATTGAACCAAAAAAATTGCCAAACTCTTTGGTAGTTTAGGAATTGATGAATCAAAAACCGTTTTGTTGATTGGAGATGCAATGGATCCATCTGTAGCAAGAATTGTTTGGACATTTTTATATTTTGGACATGAAAAAACTTGTCTGCTCAATGCCAATGCATCTGATTTGCAAAAATATGGATTAGAATTAACACGCCAAACATTAATTCAAAAACCTACAAAATTCACTCCTAAAATAAATGATAATCAGAATAAAATCTGATTTTTTAAAACATCGTTTGAATGATTTTGAAATTTTAGATGCACGCAGCCCTAAAGAATTTATGGGAGGTCATCTTCCAAACTCAAAACTCATTCCATTTACTGAAGGAATTGGTTATGATGGAAATCTATTTCATGACAAGAGATTTCTTGATAAGTTGTTTATAAAAAATAATGTCTCAAAAGACAAAGAGATTGTTTGCTACTGCATGCATGGACACCGTGCATCAAATCTATTTTTACAACTAAAAATTGCAGGTTTTGATACTGTAAAACTCTATGACGGCTCTTTTGTAGAGTGGAATGGAAAAAAGCTACCTCTTGAGTAATTTTCTTTTTAACAGAGTTCCACACATCGGACATTCACTTCCAGAGGCATGATCAGTTCTACATCCAGGACAATAATGAATCCATCTACCAACATCTACAATTCCCTGAGTCATTATTGGTGAAATTTTCAGGTCAAGATTCTTTGCAACATTTGAAATTGCAAAATCATCACTGATTATCTCACCGTTTAATTCAATACATAATGCAATAATTGAAACATCTTGTTTTGATAGTTGTTGATAGTCTCCTGTATTTCTTGCAGCCTTTATTGCTGTCATTATTGATTCTTTGTCCGGTTCTCTGATTTTCAATCTATTTGTTTCAAGCAAAGTTCCAAGTATATCTTGATTCTTCTTAATGTGTTTAATTTCATCATAAACTAACGATGTTGTATAACAATCATTATCTGATCCAAATGGAACTCCTGCATAAAATGCACTAGCATCTAAAATTCTAAAATCCAAGTTTACTCATTTGCCTCAGTCCACGCTTTTTTAATCTGACAAAGACTGCTGGTTTGTTATATTTTTTGATAATTATTGGTTCTTCATATCCTGCCATTTTGATTACTTGTGCATCCATTGCAATGTTACAATCATGAGAACAAATAATTTCAACTTTCTCATCTGGAACTACTATCGATGCTAATCTGTAAACTGGTGCAACAGGTGTGATTATTAAAACATTCAAACTCTCATGCAAGATTGGGCCTCCTAGTGAAAACGAATGACCTGTTGATCCGCTGGGAGTTGCAATGATCACTCCATCCATTTTTTGTTTTACTGTGTCATTTTGAAATTTAATTTCAATCTCTGCAGTTTTAGTCAAGTTAACCCTGCTGATATATATCTCATTTAATGCAGGAGGAAATTTACCCCGCCACATGATGCAACAACTCTAATCCTTTTATCTAAAAAGAAATTATCTTTTAAAATTTCATTTATCGCATCATCTATTTCTTCAATTGTAATTTCAGCTAAAATTCCTCTGTTTCCACCTACGTTTATAGTTAAAATTGGTGTCTCGTTTTGAAGATTTCTAAAAACCCTGAGAGTTGTACCATCACCGCCTAAGGTAATAACTAGATCGAGTTTTATTTTTTTTAATTCTTCCAAATCTTCTATTTTTTTTGCTCCTTCAACATCCACTGGAGAAATTGTATAAACTGTTGATTTTTTTGCCAAAAACTTTTTTGCAACATCTCTTGCAGCTTTCTCCGAATCTTTTGAACCTACTTTACTTACCACTGCAACTTTTTGAAGCTTCAATCAGTTCTACTGTTTTTACTGTACTTAAAAATGATATTTTTAAAGATTTTTGGAAAAAAACAAATAAGTATGAAAACAATAGTAAAAGTACCATGAGTTACGCACATCCTGAAGTTTTAGTTGATACTGAATGGGTATCACAAAACCCTCCAAACGAAAATAGAAAACTAGTCGAAGTTGATTATGATCCTGTTAATGGATATGAAAAAGGCCACATTAATGGCGCAACTCTGATTTGGTGGAAACGTGACATCAACGATCCAGTTACAAGAGATATCATTAGCAAAAAACAGTTTGAGGCTTTAATGGCTAAAAATGGCATTACTGCTGACACTGAAGTAATTCTTTATGGTGATTTTAACAACTGGTTTGCAGCATTTGTTTTCTGGGTTTTCAAAATCTATGGTCATGAGAATCTCAAAATAATGAATGGCGGTAGAAAGAAATGGGAATTAGAAAATAAAGGTTACACTACTGATGAACCTCAATTACCACCAACAAAATACATTGCACAACCTCCAGATGAAGGACTTAGAGCATATCTCTTTGATGTGAGTAGAGCACTAGACAAAGAAGATACTGTAATGGTTGATGTTAGATCTCCAGCAGAGTTTACTGGTCAAATCACTGCTCCACCGGAATACCCCATGGAACATGCACAAAGAGGCGGACATATTCCAGGTGCAAATAACATTCCTTGGGCATCTGCAGTTAATGATGCTGATGGAACCTTCAAAGCAATAGAAGAATTACGACAAAACTATGAACCAAAAGGCGTAACTCCAGATAAAGATGTAATTTGTTATTGCAGAATTGGAGAAAGATCTTCTCACAGTTGGTTTGTTCTAAAATACCTACTTGGATATCCCAAGGTTCGAAACTATGATGGTTCTTGGACTGAATGGGGTAACATGATAGGAAATCCTGTGGAAAAATAAATTGTTACTAGACCTTCCAATTCTTGAGAAAGGCAATTTTTATTTTATCAAAGATGGTAATACTCATTATATTTTAGAAGATAAAACAAAACGTGGCTTAACATTAAAGGAGACATCCATTGATGAAAAATTCAATGTCAAAGCAGACAAGGGCATGATTCATGACATGGATGGTGTTGGGCATTGGGTAGTGATTAGGTGGTATTTTACAAAAGATTCACACGATCTATCCAAAGTTTTAGAACATGCAGAAGACATGGAAAAAAAATACACCGAACTCAGAGAATTGACATGTCCAGATGACAACTGATAACCTTTTTAAATAAAATCGAATCATCAAAGTCAGATGTCTTTACTTTTAAAAGATCGAGTTTATTCCATGGAGGCCCCAACTGCGAAGCGTGGAGTCTATCCTTTACATGGTTACAAGCTTGGATTATACCGCTTACCGATTAAACTAGAAGAACCTGTTGAGCTAAAATCTGTTCATGATGGTCTTAAAAAAGCATTTGAAATGGACATGTATGCTGATAGAATTTACGCAACATATCGTTGGAAGGAGCAAAACATGGATGATGTTGATGCTAAAGGATATGAAGAAGTTGAACTTTCAGTTACAGTAGAAATTGTTACAGGCGAAGTGGTTGATATTATTTATCAAATATTTCCAATTGAAAAATTTGGTGATCCAAACTGGGTAAAAGACTATAGGAAGAAAGCAGACCATTTTGCAAAAATGGTAATTGATACTATTTTGCGTAACACAATTTTGGCAGATAAGATGATCTCTTATTTGGCAAAAACTGAAAAGCTTTCTGAGGTTGCGGCAATCCAAAAACTAGAAGAACTAACTCCTTTGGCTAAAATTGTTCTTGGCGCAAAACCAAAACCGGTTGAAGCAAAAGAAGATGATGCTGAAGAAGATGATGCAGATATTGAAATCCCAGATGGTGCAAAACCAGGACCAATTGATGTTGAATACAAATCCAAGATGAAGCCTTCTGCTGCATATGAAGCGCCAGAGCATACAATAAAAACTTGGGGCAGAAGGGGTACGAGCAATGGCATCATGGGCGTTTGGGGAGAATTTGTTTCAGTAGATTATGATATTTGTATTGCAGATGGTGGCTGTATTGAAGCATGTCCAGTTGGTGTCTATGAGTGGTTTGATGCTCCTGGAAATCCAGCGTCTGACAAGAAACCATTGATGTCAAAAGAACCAGATTGTATCTTTTGTCTTGCATGTGAAGGTGTATGTCCACCACAAGCAATCAAGATCTTTGAGCAAAAATAATCTGTTATTGCAACTATAAATAGCGATTAGTCATTTTGTGAGACTAGGGATATGGCAATCAATCCTTTCACCCAGTTTGTTTTTGATCTATTCATCTTATCAGCTATTGTTATCACTGCATATACATGCAATTTTTACTATTTGGCATTTCTTTCAAGAAAAAGAAAAGATGTTATTACCACTACTGATTGGGGAAATCCGTCCATCACAATTCAACTCCCGATATATAACGAAAAGTATGTTGCAAAAAGATTGGTAGATGCAGTTTGTAATTTGGATTATCCAAAAGACAAAATGAGAATAATGGTGTTAGATGATTCTGATGATGATACGGTTGATTTACTTGAAAACGCAGTTAACGATTACAAACATCAGGGATTTCAAATAGAACATGTTCGACGTGGAACAAGAAGCGGGTACAAAGCAGGAGCACTAAAACATGCAATGAAAACAACTGATACCGAACTTGTTGCAATTTTTGATGCTGACTTTATTCCTCCAACGTGGTTTCTTAAACGAGCAATCCCTCACTTTACAAATTCAAAGATTGGTCTTGTTCAATGTCGCTGGGGACATGTAAATGAAAATTATTCTGCAATTACTCAAGCACAAGCACTAAGTCTTGATTTTCATTTTCTTATAGAACAAAAAGCAAAAAGTAATTCACATCTGTTTATGAATTTCAATGGTACTGCAGGAATATGGAGATGTGATTGTATTGAAGATGCAGGAGGCTGGCATACTGCAACTCTAGTTGAAGATCTTGATCTAAGTTATAGGGCACAAATGAAAGGATGGAAATGTTTATTCTTGCCTGACATTGTAGTTGATGCAGAACTTCCTGTACAGATGAATGCTGCAAAAAGACAACAATTCCGTTGGGCAAAAGGCTCTATTCAATGCGCGATAAAATTACTTACTGATATTGCACTAAAACGTAAAGTTGCGATTGAAGCAAAGATTCAGGCATTCATTCAACTAACTCGTCATATTGTTTATCCGTTAATGTTGATACAATTTTTGGCATTGCCAATTTTACTGGCAGGACAAGTTAATCTATACGTAATTAGCTTTCTTCCTGCAATAACTATTGCAACATATCTTGCAATGGGACCTGGAGCGTACATCATGATCATGCAAAGTATGTATCAAAAGTCTTGGAAATCTAAAGCCAAGATACTTCCTGCATTATTAATTTACAATGCTGGAATGTCTGTGAACAATACAGTTGCAGTATTTGATGCAGTAATTGGAAAGAAAAATGAATTTCTTAGAACTCCAAAATATGGTATCCTAAAAACAAAAGATGATTGGAAAGACAATGCATACAATTTACCTTTCTCACAAGTTACACTACTTGAGATCTTTTTTGGCGTATATGGGGTAATGGGAATTTTTATTGCAGTTTTTTCAAACAATCCTATCTTTGTTCCAATAATTGGACTTCAGGCTACAGGATTTTTTTATATTGCATACATGAGTTTATCTCATACTCGATTTAAAAGAAATAAATCAAGTAAATCTCGTCCACAAACTAAGAAGGAAAAAATGGCAAATACTGTTTACAAACTTTCTATGATTGGGATTGTAGGAATAATTATTTTTGGTGGATTTATGGCAATTTATGGTTACAATACTGATATTTATCCTCTGGATAGAATTAGAGGACATCTTGATGGAATTGTAGGTTCATCTGATCCTGAAATAATAAAGAGCCACCTGTTGGCAATTCAAGAAGATCTAGAACTTGTAATGGATCATGTGCCTGAAACTATAGATGCTAATGGTGAGATTATTTCTAAAAATCCCGTTTGGATATTCGCTACAGAATCTACAAACTTGCTTAGAATACAAAATGATGTAAATACGATGGTTGTAAGTATTGGGAAAATTTCAACTGTTCCAAAGGATAGTTCTGCATATCATACAGGAATGCTAGACATCAACAGTAGAGCACTATCCTTGAAAACCAATATCATGGATGCTACTCCATACATGTACGTAAGTGTTGCAAACATTATGTTTAGTACAATTTGGATTGCAGCAATTTTGGGAATATTTGCTGCATTAAAGAAAAAGAAACAAAAATTCAAAGAAATGGATGAGGTTGGAGTTTAAGAAATATTGAGATCCTTTCTTAGTTCATCTACTGCTCTAATTCCATAAATGTCTCTTACTTGTTGAATTCTAATTGTTTCTTTTAACATGTCTCTACCTATGGCATTAGTTAAAATTGAATAGACATCGCTGAATCGAATTTCCCACCTGTCAGCACAATCTAAAATTTTGCTTATTGCCCATTGTCTTACTTCTTGCGGTAAAGGAATCTTTTCACCCGATTCTATTGAAGTTCTGTCAAATAGATTTACAATGTCTGCGGTTTGTGCTGCCATATTTTCAATATCTCTTAATTCTCCATACTTTGATTCAGTATTCATTCTGACATTTGATTGATATTCTGAAAGTTTCAGCAACACCATCATCTCTTTTGACGAATCACTTGCTGTCTTGTTCGTGACATTTCTAATTGATTGCATCTCTTCAAATAATTTATCTGATTTTTTATGAAATTCTGCGGTTGACGCGTCTTGTCTTTTTAGGATATCTGAAGCTGAGACTATTTTTTGTTCTATACTATTTGTTTTATCAAAGACGTTTTGCTTGAAATTTGAAATATCTTCCTGAACTGATTTAAGTCCTTCACCGACAAACGCTGTAGAGTCTGCTCTTTTTGACAACCCTCCAATTTCAGTCTCAATCTTGTCTATTTTACCTCCTAAATCCCTCATTGTTTGCATACTTCGGTTTTCAGCAGATTTTGCATTTACCGAGATTGTTTCAAATTGTTGTTTGAGCCCATCAATTACTCCCCCCAAGGAATCAATTTTTGATGCTTTTGAAGAAATTGAATCAATTGTAACTTTGATTGCTTCAAGTTCCGCATTGAGTTCTGTTGTTGAAATTACATCTTTTGTAATTCTTTCAAATTCTTGTTTGAGGTTTTGTACAATTTGATTTCCAGTATCTAGTTTTGCCGTTTTAACTGAAATCTCATCAAGATTATTTTTTAGTTTATTTATCTCGGTACCAATTTCTAAAAATGAATCTGTTTTTCCAGAAACTTTTCTGAGATCATCTCTTACTTCATCAATTCTTTGGGCAATTTTTATTATCATTTGAGAATTATTCTTAATTGAATTCATGCTGTCTTGCACTTGTTGAGATATTTCTTGAGGCTTTGCCGTTTTTTGAATCTCCGAAATTTTATTTATTTCATCTTGTAGTTTTGCAGTTTGATTGTTGATCTTGCTTACTATATTAGATTGAGATCTTACTTGATTTAATCCTGCATACAGTTTTTGAGTATCCTCTTCTATAATGTTGATTTGTTTTGATTGTTTTTGAATATGTTCTAATGTTGATGTTAATGTATCAATCATGCCTTTCATTGATAGTAACACTTTCTGATTTTCTCCGAAAATTTTTGCCATAATTTTAATCTCTTTTTGTAATGCCTTATTCGAATCTGAAACTGATGCTACTTTCTTTAGCAATGCTGATGGTGTTGGTTCTTTTGTAACTTTTTTTGCAATTTTTTTTGATTGTGCAGATGTCTTTTTCCTTATAGTTTTATCTGTCATATACAGTCAATTAAAAAATGATGATAAAAAAGTTGGGTCCGAAACAAAAAATTTAGAGTTACTTGTTTACAACGGTTGGTTCGTGTAATAACTCGTGAAAAGTCTTCTCGGCCAGTCCATTTGCTGTCTCGATAAACCCTCTTGTACAATATTCACATTGAATCATATAGTACGGTATAGTACCGTACTATTAATTCTAAGGTGATTATAACGTAACCAATGATGCAGTCAGATACCCCAGGTCATTTCTCTACATATTATTCAGATGACCTAATCATCACTCTGCAGAATTATTATGCTGAATGATCATAAAGAGGTTAAAGATTGCGATTATTGAGCCTGTTTTCAATTATTTGTAATTTATTTCAAAATTTTCAGTTAGAAATTATTTTTAAATAAATTTGTTAAATAAAAACATGCAAAACACTTCACTTCAATTAGACACTCATGAAATTCATAGCTCACTTAACACAACTGTTACTAGTTTAATTGAACAGATTACTCCTGAACTCCCTCATGCAACATTTGTTACTGATTTGGCATTTATCATGATAATCGGTGCCGTAGTTACTTTGGCTTTTTTTAAAATTAGACAACCACTGATCATTGGTTACCTTTTTGCTGGAATGCTTATTGGCCCTCTGTCGCCTTTTTGGTCTTGGGTATTACCTGAAGGTGCCCCATCGACTGATGTATTGGGAGGTGTTGGAATACTATCTAGTATTTCTGCATTAAATCTTTTTGCTGAAATCGGTGTAATTTTACTTCTTTTTGTAATTGGGATTGAATTTCCATATGCCAAAATCAAAAGTATCGGTAGAGTGGCAGTGGGGGTCGGAACGTTAGGGTTGTTTTCAACATTAGGTGTTGTATTTTATACTGCAACTGCATTGGGTATGGGATTTCTAGATGCATTGTTCATTTCAGCAGCATTGTCTATTTCCAGTACTGCAATAATTGTCAAAATTTTAGAGGAATTAGGAAGGATCAAAAATGAATCTTCCATTCTTGTTTTAGGAATTTTGATCGTTGAGGACATAATCGCAGTTATTTTGATTTCATCGTTACAATCAATTGCACTAGTTGGAACCATATCTATTGAGTCAGTATTGATAATTACGTTGGTCGCATCTGGTCTTATAATTGGAACATTTACAATTGGAACCAGAATAATTCCACGATTAATTGACAAGGTTGCAGCAGCTGAGCATCGTGAAATTCTATTGCTTAGTGTTTTAGGTGTCTGTTTTGGTTATGCGTTACTTGCAAACATTGTTGGATTATCTGTTGCAATTGGCGCATTTTTGGCAGGGGTACTAGTGGCTGAATCAAAATCTGCTGAAATTGCAAAATTACTTTCAAGTCCAATCAAAGACATGTTTGTAGCAATTTTCTTTATTTCAGTTGGTGCCTTAATGGATATATCTGAACTTGAAAATTATATTTTTATTGCAATTGTCTTGATAGTCGTTGCTACTGGAATGAAGTTTGGTGGTAACTTGGTTGGAAATTTTGTCTTTCGACAAAGACGTGGTAAAGCAATACGTTCAGCATTTACATTAGCTGCTCCAAGAGGTGAATTCTCAATTGTAATTGTGAAAATTGGAGTAGATATAGGGGCCGTAAGTGCTTTCTTGTTCCCATTAATAGGCATAATTTCTATAATCACTGCATTCATTTCTCCATTTTTAGTAAAGACCGGAGATAAAATAATACCTATGATAGAGGAAAAGAAAGATGTCTGATGAATTAAAAAAACTAATGGAAGAAGCACATGAAGGAATCAACACATTTGATTTTGACGGTAAAAAAACACCGTGTATTATAATTGATGAAAAAAAATTTGATGATATTCTTGCAAAGATTGCCGGGCAATCTTTCTCTATTGATACTGATCTTAATATCTTACAAGATGGATTAGGTCATGTCTTCGTTGAAGTTGTTTTGACATTCTCTAAAGGAAATATTGTTGAGACGTTCATGATAAATGCAAAAACTCATCTTGATTTTTTCGAAACTCTTGCAAACACATCCATGTTTGCATTATCTTCTCCACAATCAAATTATGGACAAGATAACGTCTTGATGATTCAGTTACCTCGTCCAGAAAAAGCCCAAGATGCATTAGAAATTATTAATAATGCACTAATTCCAAAAAATCAAAAATAAGTGGTGCAGTTACCGTGTTGTGAACTCAGAGTTCAAATACTTGTATGCCTAATGATAATCTCTAATGAGTACACAGATTAAAACCATCAACAAAAGGGAAACGACATACATGATTATGATAAACGAATCAATCGAATTTACAGACTATTAGAGAAGGAACTTTCACCTAAAAATTATGCTCTGATCAAAAAATATGATCAGTATTTTGTTCAGCTATCCCTTGCAAAAGCTTACAGATGTAGGAATCTTAATGCCTTGCTGACACTCTCCAGAATGTTGGATAAGGATTGGATTGATGTCACCAAGAGTGATGTTGATACCTTGGTGTACAATGTTGTTCAGATATACAGTGATCACAAGGGAAAAGAGACCAACAGCACTGCTGATACAAAGAAATACCTCAAAATGTTTCTGAGATGGGTAAGATTTGGCTCAAAGGATTTCAAAGAAGTTGGTGATCTGCCAGAGACAAAGGATGTCAAGATAAGATTGGTATCTGATAAATTGGTTCGAGAGAATCTCATTGAGAAATCTGACTATGACAGGATACTTTATGCATGTCACAATTCACGTGACAGGGCAATGTTTGCAGTTCAGGCAGAAGATGAAACGCAGATTCCTGGATGGCTAAGAAAGAATGCTGGCTGGTGGTCTCAAGGTTTGCTCTCTGATGAAGAGTTTGCACAGAGTATTCAATATTTGATAGTAAATGGCATGATCAGGATTTAGAGAATTTTTTAAAATAAAATAAAAAAAATAAAAAATTAGTTTGTTGGGTTCATCAGCGCTGCACGTTCTTTGAGTTTTTGGTCTATAGGTGCAATTATGTACTCATCAGGTTCGAAATCACAAGGTCCAACATTAATTGCATATCCGTCAAGTGTCTCTACTATGCAGCCATCATCAGTATTCGCAATTACTTTTACTCGTTCTTCAATATGATCTGGAGATGTATACCACATCAAATATGCAAACAAAGAAACTGCAACTACTGCAATTATTCCTCCCACAATTAGGATGGATTTTGTATTACTTTTTGTAGATGACATTAAAACAAATTTTTCTGAATTGAATTAAAAGATATTGGAAATTTTTTTGACATGGATTTCATGAGCGGGAATTGTATTTCTGCATTAAATACTTCATTTAGGCAGTGAGTGTATGACAAACTTTCAAAGAATTAAGGAAGAGTTGGAAAAAAGTGGTGAACTGATGTTGAAGCTAGGCTCTGGCGAAAAATTGGAACTTCACAAACATAACGTATCCTTTGATGAATCTACACAGGAAATCAAAGTTGATGCAGCTTCTGAGACATACTGGATTTCAGCAGATTCTGTTGCATATTACTGGATTCACCGGGAAGGCGTAGAAAAGGAATAATCCTTTCTTTTTTTGATTTGGAAAATAAAATTAGAGATGAGAAATCATAAAGAAAATTAATCTGGCGTTAATTGCTGTAGTATCTTTTATTATTGTTGTGTTTATCAACAGCTATATTCCACATACTTATGATTTAGCTGAGCAACAGACAGAACCAATCGATATTGAAAACAGACTAGAGGTTCTTTATGAAAACCTGAAACCTTGTAAAGATGAAGAGAATTCAAGACTTGTTGCAATATGTGAATATCCAATTAAAAATGAGATTAAGATGTTAGAATTCAAACAAAAATCAAACACCTTTGTCGTAGAACCAATTACATACTATTATGCAGGTGGAGAAGTAGAAGTCTCTGAACAAGGAATGGCAGTATTTAATCTAGAGATGTTAGCAGAAAATACAGGATCAACTGATGTTGTAATACTTCACTGCTCAGGTGCACTATCTTGTAATTACCATCTCTCAGATGGAAAAACCAAATACAAATTCTCTTCAAATAATTTTGCTGCAGGTAATATTGGAATAAATCCAGGTCAAGTGAAATTACTTAATATTATTTTTGGATCCGGTCAAGGATATGGAAACTATGTTGATTTTGAATATGATCCTGCAAGAGAGTATTCTCTTCTAATTGAGGAGTCATTTGGAAATACAGAAATTCCACTAGAACTGACTACTAAAAATTAAATTGTAGGATGTCTTTCCAAATTAATTTCTATGTGAATCTTTTATTTTGGTATGTATCACCATCTTACTGGTACATAGATGAAATGTACCACATGTTTTATCAAGTAATTATTGATATTCATAAATGAAGATGCAACACGACGAAAAGATTGTCTCTGAAAAATCCTCACAATTCATCTTGAGGATCATTCGTCACGACAGAGTCAATGCCATAATTGATACGTCCTATACATGACACTGTTTGCATCTTCAATTTTTTTCCACATGTAATTATGCCAAAAAGAATAATGGTTATTCATAAAAATTTGATTACTCATTATAACTAGAACTGAGTTTGTAACTTGAATATGATTATGTAAAATCTAACATCAAAAAATCGTTTGGATAAAAATGTGTGTAAAAATCCTTGTAGAATCTAGGTTAGTTGTTCTGTACTCTGCATTTTTCTTTCTTTGTTAGGGCATGATTTTCCTTCATGTTCTCCATCTTTGTACTCTCCATCACCATCAGGAACCGCACTGGTCTGGGCAACTGCCACATCCATTGGAGTTACAAGTGCAAATACTGCTGCCAATGCAAGTACAGTAAAAGCAATGGTAGTCTTGTTCATACAGAACTAACTACATCATCTTTGGATTTAAAGATTATTCATGATTGTACCAAATAGATTTTATGTAAAAAAAATCCAGACGATTCAGGCATGACAGAACCCATAATCAGACAATCGATCTTTCATGATGTGGCCCACTTTGGGGTACGCATCACCATTGGTTTGATTTTCATCATGCATTCACTTGGAAAGTTTGATCCCGGATTTGCAGGATTTGTAACAAAGCAGGGACTGCCTCCAGAAATGCAGATACCAATAGCCTTGGCAGAATTTGTGCCAGGAATATTGTTAATCATCGGGGGTTTGACGAGAATCTCCGCATCATTACTGTCAATTGTAATGCTTGGCGCAATATTTGTGGTGAAAGGCGCAAAGAGTCTCACAGGACAGGGAGGCATTGAACTAGATCTTTTATTGTTGGCATCATTGCTGGTGATTATTGTGATAGGTCCTGGAAGAATTTCAATATCATATGCCCTCAAAAAAGTACCAAGGTTATTGCAGTAAGAATCTGAATTTTTTCATAAAACACAATTGCCGCAAATGAAAATCAGAAATGGTAATCAGATTTGTGAGTTAAATCACAAATTTGTTTCTTAAAATCAATGAATATCAATCGAGGCCTTTTGATTGGAATTGTTGCAGGAGTAATTGTGTCATCTGCACTTGTATTCACGTCTGACTTTACTGCCGTTGATGCCCAGATGGGCGGAATGGGAGGAGGAAGTTCTGGAGGTGGAATGAGTCATGGTGGTGACAGTGGAAGTTCTAGTGGAATGAGTATGGGTGGAGGAGGCCCAAGCAGACACGGGGTGTTTTACGGACCAGGAACAGTCCATCAGCAATGTGACATGGGTGGAAATATGCCCCAAAGTATTGTGAACCATACTACAAAGCAATATCTTCAGTTGTTGGCGTAAAGATTTCAAACGTCGAACCAGTAAATGAGAAAACCCTGAGAGTAACACTCAAGGAAGTAAATGTTGGAGGTAATGGAGTCAACCAAAAGATTTCAGTATCTACAGGAGCTGGTGATTTGGCCGGAACAGGAATCATTGATGGCGGATGGTCAGGATCTACAACAGTAGATGTTCCACTAAAAGGCATGGGACACATTTACACACACAAAAGCATGCATGTTCACATATTTCCTGTTACTGGTTAATATAAACAATTTTTTTCTTTTTTTAAAAAATATTTTTTATTTTCCACGTGGGTCTTATTTTGCACACCTAAACTATATCCCCATACACGTTGTGCTGGGGGTATAGTTAGGAGATTACATTTAAGACCCACGTGGAAAAGAATAGTTTTTTGATTTTATCAAAGGATCAAATTTGTGTAAGTATTTTTCTACTATGAAAGGATGGTTAGAAGTTATATTATTTGAAACAAAAAACTATTAGTAAAAAATAAAAAAATTTATGGTGCGAGTCCTATACCATTGACGTTTCTATCCCATGCATCTACCATTGGATTTTGTCTTCTTTCAAGTTCTTCCAAATATCCGTTTATTTCTCCTGCTGGAATGTAAAATGTTGCAGAAACAATGTCTCCGACACTTGCATCACAGTTTGGAACAACAACTGAGCGACCTGCACTGGACTCACCTACACAGCCATAATCTGCAACTGCGATTACTGCTACATCTTCAGTCACCATGGTTGGAACTATGTTCCAAGGAGTTACTGTAAAAATTAGTATTACTGAAGTTGCAACAGCTATGATTGCTAGAAAATTTAGCTGTGGTGTTTTTTTGTTTGTTATTTGTTGAATTTCTCCTCACTACCATTTGTCTTTAATAGAATATAACCTAGAGCCAAATTTTTTTACTGGTGCTAACTTTTAAAATTATGAAAAAGAGATTTTTTTGATACCCACGTGGAAAAAAGAGTAATTCGGTTTAGAAGGAAAATCTCAATGAAAAAACAAAATATCAATTTTGTTTAAGAATTAGTAATAAATGCAAACAAATTATTCATGGTAACGATGAATGAATTGGAATTTTTTATGGATGTATCACCAGGTTGGTGGCTTAAGGCTAGAGAAGATGAGATTTTTCTAAAAAAATATGTCTTTGAAAAATTTGAGTATGACTATTATCCAAGAATTATCACCCAAGGAAAAAAGAAAATAGATTTGGATAAATCAGGCCAACTAATTAAAGAACGTATTTTGGAAAATCTAGAGTTTGGAAATTTTAAGTATGAATTTTTACCTGAAGATGAGAGCATAAAAGAAAGCTATTTGATTTCAAATGGATCTGTTCATTTTCATCCAAGAAAGAAAAGGACTAATTCTCGTCTTTTGATCAAAGTTAAAATTTAGATACATATTGAAATCATTTTGTTTTTAATTCCAGACTCTTTCGATTCTTGAAAACTATCATGTTTGTGATTAAAAGCAAACCCTGTAGCAGGTATCCTCCAACAATCAGCACTACTGCATTTTCAAGAGGCTGAAATGTAATCATTATTTCAATATGTTTTGGAGAGGCAGTGTTTCCAATGATCACAATTATTGCAATTATCATGTTTGGGACAAGCACGTATTTTAATCTCCATAAGGAGAAGACAGCCAATACAACAAATGCAGATTCAAGTGCAATTGCATTTGTGACAAATTTCGGGTTGCCTATTGGAATACCAATAATACCCATTATAACTATAGAAACCAAAATTACAATGATTATTTTTTGTTGCAAATGCATTATCTACAAAAAATATCTAGATAATATTAGATTGACGATATAATGAATATGTCATCTCAATTCAGGAATTATAGGTAATACTATCACAAATGTATAATCTTAAATTATTGAGGTATACCTTAACTAGATAAATGCTTAAGGAGTTTTGTGAAAAAATCCATTATTTTCTTGGCTCTCATAATTATAATTGTAGGAGTTTTAGGAATTTTTGTATGGCCAAATTCCATAATGCAAAATTCAAGTTTTGCTTGCTCTCCTACTGAAACCAATCCTCAAGGTCCTTACTATATTGCAAGGGCCCCATACAAAGAGAAACTTGGAGAAGGAATATCTGGGCAGAGGCTAATTATCTCCGGTACTGTCTTGAATCAAGATTGCAATCCTGTATCTAATGCGATAATTGATGTTTGGCAAACAGATTCAAATGGAAATTATTATTTTGAAGACTTTACACTTAGAGGGAAAATTACCGCAGATAAGAATGGTCAATATAAAATTGAGACCCTGTTTCCTGGCAAATATTCCGAAGCAGGCGCTACTCGCCCAGCCCACCTTCATCTAAAGATTTCTGCTCCCGGATTGTCATCACACACTACACAACTTTACTTTGAGGGAGATGAGCATCTTGATTATTTTGTGAAACCTTCTTTGGTTTTGAAGCTAGATGAAAGAGATGGAACAAAGTATTCAGAATTTGACTTTGTTGTTTTTACGCCTTAGAACAATCTGCTATGAATAGGATGAGAACATAATCGAAGCAGGGTAAAGAAGAATTCAAAATTATGCCAAAGTATTTACTAAAAAGCCTCAGAAATTATTCGTATAGATAAATTGAAAATATCTGCAGTAACTTTTTTTGTAAAAAATATGGATTTGGCAGTAAAATTTTATTCAAATATTCCTGGATTTGAGATTGTATACGGTAATTCTAAAACTCCATTTGTTACTTTCAAGATAGAAGATCAATTTCTCAACTTGGAGTATAATCAAAATGGAACATGTGATTTTGGAAGAATAATTTTCCACGTTAATGATGTTGACAAAACATACAATCATCTAAAACAATCCCCCTTCTCTGATAGCATTGAGACAATACCAACTGATGCAAGCTGGGGTGAGAGATTTTTCTATATCAGAGATCCAGATAATCACCAAATTGCTATTGCAAAACCACTCTGATTGCCATATAACCGATGTAATTGATTCTAATTAATCAGTTATTGTATTGCAATTCTAAGATTCATGCATGAGTCTATTGGTAAACAAAAAAAGTTCAGAATCTTATTCTAAATTATCATTGTGGTTTTTTGATATTATTTTGACGCAATCATGAGAAATTGTAGATTAGCACGTATTTTCCTACTTTAATCAGGTCATGAAATTATTGGAAATTACTTGATTAGGGACAAAATTATCAGATATCAAATTCAGTGTTTAGTGTTTTTCCCATGATTTTGAGAGCATATCTGCAAACATTAGGATCAGATGTAAAAAACCCTCTAAATTTGCCGTCTTCAAATTCTTCAGCAATCAATCCGAATGGTCCATGTGGGCCCTGTGTAATTACACTCCACACATTCACTAGATCTGTGTTTTTGCAATTTAATACGTCTATTTTTGAGGACAAATGAAATTGAGTTTTTTCAAAATCCCCAACTATCCAAATTTTTGGGATTTGGTTGATTATTTCTGAATATCTTCGTTCCACAAATTTGAATCGGGCAATTTTTTCAAAGGTGGCAAGCAGCGGTTTGTAATTTTCTTGAGCGTAATTTTCAATTGATTTGCTGAGATGATACAATGGTTTTCTTTCTGCGGTGAAATTATGATAACCTACTTCAACAAATCGGTCTAGATTCCAGATTGGAAGTATGATATTTTCTAAACTATGCAATTGTGCAAGTTGCGGAAATTTTTCCCATACTTTACCAACAAAATCTGTGTAAGGTCTTCCCATAATATCTTGTTTCTAATACCAAATTTAACCAAATCCTTTTGTATTTTTGAAAATCTAGAATCAATGTTTAATGGTATAAATGGTTATTTTTTCAATAAAGGATTATCCTCTTTTATCTCTGAGATTACTTTGGGAATTCCTTCTTGGTAGCTAGAATACTTGAAAGAATATATTTTTGAAATCTTCTTGTTGGATACCTTCATTGATGTGGTAAGGATCTTAATCAGATCAGATCCTAAAACTGCCTTTGCCAGAAACGCAGGAACATTTCCCGGATCGTAAAGGCCTTCTTGATTTTTGGCGGAGTAATGATTGCAATCTTTGGAGGGTTGTGGTTGTACAATCACTACAAAAAGAGAGAAGATGAAAATACAGAAAGTAGACACTGATGTTGGAAATGCAGTTGTGACAAACAGTTTTTCTGATATTTTTTATCAATTCGGTATCAATTCGGAGATGTCATTTATCAATTCGGTAAGAGTTTTTATCAATTCGGTAAATGACTATCTTTCCGGTACTGTTTTCGAT
>JAOTSS010000039.1 GCA_029864805.1 Candidatus Nitrosopumilus sp.
ATGCTGATCTAGATATTACATCATTACCGCCGGTACCAGTTGTGCTGTCACCGTCAGCATCGTGTGTGAAACCAGTAAGGATAACCTCACCAGTAAAGATGCCTGTGTCAGTACCAGTTTCGACAAGTTTGTAGTTGTCAATATCAGAACCTCTGGTAGAGACCTTTATTGGGTCTAGATCAGTGTTTCCGATTTCGTCAACTAAGTCACTGTCAAAGTTGTGGTCTGGTGCTACGATAGTAATGTAGACTTTATCAGTCCATGTGTAAACTTTTTGGTCAAGTTCTACAGTTGCTCCGAAGTTAGAAGTGAATAGTGTCAAATTGATATCTTCATCTTCATCACCTACAAAGTCAGATCCGGATGGACCCCAGTCAGTATACTCGAGGATAATTTCTTCTCCTCTTTCTAATCTGTCACCTGCTAGAACTTCAGGAATCTCGATGATAATCTGGAAGATACCAGTGCTATCACCTGTTTCTCTAAAGTTAAGTGGTTCTGGGTCAAATGCTCCTCCTTCGCCGTCAGCGTCACCCATGGTAACGGTTGCGGCATCAGAGTCCCATTCAATCAAGTCCAAGTCCCATGTCTCAGCCTGATCATTGTCCAGATCAAGGTCTGGTTCAATGAGAGTCAAGATCATGTCAGATCCGATAATGTAAACTGATTTGTCAGATTGCAATACACCGTTTCTAAGGTCAAAGGTAGCAGAATCAGTTACAGTGTTAATATCACCTGATGCATCTGTTGGATCAGTGTATTCTACTTGGAGAATATCTCCTTGTAAGATACAATAATTCTCACCAGATGGTGAGGCAGTACTAAATCTGTCTGTTTCTACTTGGGTACCTGTTTTACCGGCATCAAAGTCAACAGTTGTTGGACATTGACTATCGGATGGACCGTCAGTGTATTTAATCTTAAGATCAAGCTCAAATATTCCGGCATCTGGTGCAATCTCATCGATTGGACCAAAGTCTTTGATGAAGTTTGGATCGACTACAGTAAGTTCATCAGTAAATGTTGCAGTTGCAGTTCCACCCATGGCACCAGTAAGTGTTACTGTACCATCAGTGTAACCAGAACCACCAACAAGTGCTGATAATTCACCGTCGTCAATGATTCCATTAGTGAATACTGCATCAGTAAATGCACCGGTAGCTACTGCTAAAGACGTGACACCAGTAATTGTTACTGGGCCAGTTATAAAGCCTGAACCACTAGGGCCTAGAGCTAATTCACCTGCTTCTACGTTTCCATCACCATTACCATCAACAAATGCAATAGATGCACTAGTTGCGCCTGGTTGTGAGATGGTAACTGTTTCAGCACCAGCAAATCCAGTATCTGAATTGGTAATCATGATTGTATCTCCAGTTAAGTCGAAGATACCATCACCAGCAACTTCTGTGAACAATGCACTTGCACCTGCTGCACCTGTTTGTGCAATAGTTATAGTGTCACCGGTCATGAAGCCCATCGCACCATCATCAGTTATATCGGATAATTCTCCAAGGGCAATTACTCCGTCACCGGAGAATGCTTGGTTTACTGGAATTTCGTCACCTACAAAGATTTTGCCGTCAATTACTGAAGAACCACCAGCATGACCGAGAATTACGGTCTCAGAACCTCTAATTATAGAGACTTCTACTGGGCCTACAGGAATATCTGATCTGTTTTGAGCAATTTCATCTTCACCGCTTGCGGATATATCAAAGTCTGGATCGTTAACTCTAATGTGGACAGTCAGATCACCATTTGCTAAGAAGCTGCCTGAGGCAGTCAAATCAGTATTGATACCAGTTGCATGTATTGGGAATATTGATCGGTTATCTGGAGAAGTTACTCCGGTTAACACACCAAAGTTCGATGGTACACCAAATGGTACTGGGTAAACTGTTCTGTCAAGACTTACTGAACCGGTGGTTGCGCGAATTCCTGCGCTGTCACCTACTTCAATGACTTCACCAGATGCGTCTCTAAAGTCAACATAGTTAACTTCAATATCAAGACCGGTTGCAGATTCGGGGCTAGTTGCTCCTTCTCTACACCATGTATCTGGGATTTGGAAGCTTCCCATGAAAACACCAGAATCGCGTTCTGTCTCTATCAATGTAAAGCCAGTTGATGCGAGTCCTTTGTCACCACCTAGTAGGGTGGAACAGGCGTTTCCACGATCAGTCCAAAGTTGATCATCAAATGTAATATCTAGTACTCTACCCAGTCTATCTCCATCACTTAATTCAAATGGATGAGCATCACTGCCAACCACATCATTGAGTGCTGTGATAGCACTACCGGATACAGTAGTATAGATATCAATAAGATCAGAGTCTACGTTAAGATCCAAGTCTTCTAATGTTATGTTAACTGTGTCAGCAGTCTTGTAAGTGTCGAGATCAAATGAGACAATACCTGAATGGCTTGGTGCTTCCTCTTGATCAGCTACTTGTGTACTAACACCATCAGCGCCTAAGTCAAGATAGTTGACTCTTGGTGATTCTTCATCATCCAAGTCCTCAATTACGATGAAGGTTGCTTCATCAGAAATTGTATCAAGGTCGCTATAGGTATCAGGATCAAGTATGTTGAGCTGGTTGATCATGGTGTATTCCAAGGAACCTGCAAAGATTCCTGTATTATCACCAGTCTCTTCTAGCTCTAATCTGATTAGTTGGTTAGCAATTCTTTCGTTGTCTTCAAGACCATCGTTTAAGAATCCAAATCCGAAGATATCAGCTACTATTGGTAATTCTGTACCAACAGGAATTGTTTCGCCTGCTCCTACACCATTCAATGTGAAAGTCACGGTAAGTGGGGTTGAAGGTGCTATGGCACCAAAGACACTGGTTGCATCTTGCGTGGTATCATCAATTATGGCTGTTCCCTGTAAAGGTTGAGCCAAAAGTGATGAACCACCTGGGAATGTAATGTCTACGGTACTAACACCTAAGTTACCACTATTAGCCAATGATCTAACATCATAGTTGAATAGTGCAAAGCCTTCGAAATCACCGTCGTTGACTGGTGCTGCTTCAAAGAAGTCTTCCATTGTTCCAAATGTTAGTGCAAGCATATCAGTAGGTGCACCAGTGGTCGTTAGAGGACCAGGAGCAGTTGATACTAGAATTGCTCTATCACTGAACTTTTGTACTTCTTTTACGCTGAGACTACCAGATGCAAACCCTGGTGTAGCTACACTCAATTCAGAGGCAGGGAAGAGGGTTGCAGGGGTACCAGTTTTTAATGCTGGAATCAACTTTACGGCTGGATCATTCAAGTCTAGGTCTTCATCTGCTCTGCTGTTTCGGTTTGCATCACCATCAAACAATTCGACTGGAATCTCTTCACCAGAGTTCCATTCGTCATCAAGTGGTTTAATGTCAATACTACCGAAGCTTAAGCCTACAAGAATAGATACAGAGTCCTCATTATACTCAATAGATGCTGAGGTTCCCCTCGCTGCAGTGCTAGTGATTCTAATGTTGGATGTATCAGATTCATCATATGAACCAAATACACCGCTGTTTGGACCTTGTTCTGTGAATGTAATTGGTACTGCGCCTTTTGTGGCGTCAGTTGACAATGTAAAGACTGAACCTACACCTACAACACGGGTTGGGTCGTCTGCAGGTACACCATTAGGTGCAATTCCTGCTGGAGTTCCAGCAACAAATGTACCAAAGGTGCTATCCCCACTTAATACAGAATCATCATTATCCTGTAGAGTGGCGACGAATCCTTTACCCTGTACGTCTGGGTTAAGTAACAATCTACAATTGTCTTCACACATCAAATTAACGAGTTGACCGGTTAAGAGGTTGGCATCTGTATTAGATGCGGCGTTACCTACACCAAGTCCACCTGCAACAGATCCGTTCTCATCGAACACTTGATAGTTAGTAGAAATATCTCCTACTGTCTCAAATGTCCAAGAGTCTTCATCTGTTGGATCTATGTTTAACCATAGATCAGTGATAGTAGCATGAACCTGTGCTCCTCGTGTATATTTAGCTTTATCCAAACCTGCTGCGGCAAATTGATCAACAGTATCAAAAGTAAGTGTTGTTGTTTGAACACCACCACCTTTGTTGTACTGTATGATTACGTTACCGGTTGGGTTTAGAGGATAGAGTTGAATAAATGGGAGATCAGTATTGGCTCCAAGGCCAATTTGTCCAATGGCACCACCACCTGGGATTGTCGATGCACGTTTTGCCTCTCTGACTACGTTGCCTGCATCAAGAGCAAATGGAGCTCCTGTACATGCAGTAATGCCTGGAATTACTAAGGGACCACCAGCTGCTGTTGCGATAACAACAGCGCCTTCGTCACCTTCAGTTGAATCCGGTACTGCAACACCTACTGTATCAGTAAATGATCCAGCAGGTAATCCTGCAATAGAGGCTCCAGACGTACAAAACGTACCAAAGTCTAGACCAGTTTTAAGAGTTGTAGATGTAGCATCAGCAATTACTGCCATGTTTCTATCTGCAAAGTAACCATACCAGTTACCATCTACGCCTTGAACCATTCTCAGGATCTTGCCGTTGACTGTAACGTCTGGTTCTCCTTTTGCTTGATCTGTGTCGTTTATGTCTGAATCAATTACAACGACCTCAATTACTTGAGGTCCTGACATGTAGTTATCAAACTGTGAGTTTTCTGCGGAAACAAATAGGTTAGCGTTGGCTGCAAATGCTGCTGGCATCATTGATGGAGCAGCAAATGTCATACCACCTGCTAACATAATTGTCATTAATGTAAGACTAGTTATTTTACGTCCTATTTCGTTATTCATGTTATTGGTTTTTTTCTCTAAAGTTTGTATTTAAGCCTAATGGACGATTTGTCCACAAATTCACAATTTTTTGGGATTATTTTACAAATTTTGGGAATTTTATAGATTTTTCATATTTTTATCATGTAATATCTATACTTTATAACTAATATATTAATTTGATCGATAATTTTTTCTATTTTTTCTATATATTTATGAAAATTTTAGCGCCTGTTTTAACAGGTTTTTTTATCAATCAGGCTCTTGTATAGCATAACAGCATCGTCTTCATCTTTAGAACCAACAACCACTGCAGATCCCTTCTTCATAAAGTTTACAGACAATTCATTAGTTCTTAGAGACAATCCCAATTCACCTTGATTTTCCACAATGAACCCTTTTTCTTTTGCAATGGTAGTAACTGTTGGCACGTCAAGATCAAATGTATCAGTAGGGGTTATGGAATAAGTTCTCTTTCCTCTATTTCTTCCACATAGTTCTTCTAGAATCAATTCTTTTTTAGGAATAACTTCAAGTTTTCCTGTTCCACAAATTGGACATTCTTCTGCTCTAAATGTTCTAGTATTGTTAAAGTCTAGATTTTCCAAGTCAATATGAAGTATTTTTTCTGAGAGGCTAGGTTTTTTTCCGATAATAATTTTGACAGCTTCTGCAACTTCTATTCCGCCAACAATTGAGAGTATTGATGGATGGACTCCTTCAATGCTACATGTTGGCATTGTATCTTCGTTTAGTTCTGGAAACATGCAATAGTAACATGCGCTTTGCTTTGGCAAAATAGTAAATGCTTGACCAGAGACTCCAACTGCAGCACCAGTTACAAACGGAATTTCAAATTTAACACATGCTTTGTTTAATGCATATCTTGCGTTAACACTGTCAAGTGCATCAATTACAACATCACACCCTTCAACAACTTCAAGTGCAGTATAATCATTGACAGAAACAGCTAATGCCTCTATCTTGCAATCAGGATTTAGTTTTTTTAGTTTTTTTGCAGCTACTTCTACTTTGACTTGTCCTACATCATCTTCATCAAACATAGTTTGTCTATGCAGATTAGATAATTCAATTACATCTCTGTCAACAATTCTTAAAGTGCCAACTCCCATTGCAGCAAGTCTTGATGTTATTGGATTTCCAAGTCCGCCAACTCCAACAACACAAATTTTGGCGTTCTTTAGTTTTAGTTGTCCATTATACCCAATCTCTTCAAGCATTACCTGCCTTGAGAATCTATCAAGCTCTTTTGAAGATAATTCTTCAGAGCCACCAGCAACTGCAGGTAAAATGTAAATTTCATCACCATCTTTTAAACCAGTTTGCATGCCACCAGAAAATTTTGCATTTTTTCCATTTATGTATATGTTAATCAATGAACGTGGAGTTCCATCACTTTCCAAAACTCGTCTCTTAAATTCATCACCCATCAGTTCAGAAATTTTTACAAATGCATCTTGTAAAGAATCAGCTAAAACTTCTGTTTTCTTCTCACCGCCACCTTGATTAAGTATTGAGGGAATTGTAAATGTAATATTTGCCATTTTAATTTACTACCGCCGAAATTTCTGCAATGTCTGCTTTTAATACCTGAGGTTTTTCCAAAACTTCCATGATAGATTCTGTAGCCTTTAAACCATTACCTGTAACATAGCATACCACCTTATCGTTTTTGTCAATTTTCCCTTGCTCAACCATCTTTTGCAGAACAGAAACAGATACTCCTCCTGCAGGTTCAGTAAAGATTCCCTCAGTCTGAGCCAAAAGCAGTATAGCATCTAAAATTTCTTTATTGTTACATTCTTCTGCAAATCCATTGTATTGCACTAATCGTCTTAACACATATCTTCCATCTCCAGGATCACCTATTGCCAAACTCTTAGCAACAGTGTCAGGATTTTCAACTGGGATCACCTCTTTGGAATTTTTCTTAAACGCATCAACGATTGGAGCACAACCATGTGGTTGTGCTGCAATCATGTGCATGTCAGAAACATCATCAAGCAATGAAACTGATTCTAGTTCTTCAAATCCTTTACAAATTGCATTAAGCATTGCACCACTCCCTACTGGAACTATCACTTGATCAGGTACTTGCCAGTCAAGTTGTTCGGCAACTTCAAATGCAAATGTCTTGGAGCCTTCTACATAGTGAGAGCGCATGTTAATGTTCACTATTCCTATTCCTTTACTATCACCAATTTGTGCAGCAATTCTGTTTGCATCATCATATGTTCCATCTACTGAAATGTAGTTTGCACCATAAGACAATGCCTGTGCAATTTTTGCCATCTCAATATTACTTGGTGCAAATACATGACATGGTAATCCAGCTTTTGCGGCATGTGCTGCAGTTGCAGATGCTAAATTACCAGTAGAAGCACATCCAACAGAAGATAATCCAAATTCCTTGGCCTTTGATATTGCAACTCCAGCAGGTCTATCTTTGAATGAGAATGTTGGATTTACAGAATCATTTTTGATGTAAAGATTATTCAATCCTAATTTTTTTCCAAGGTTATCAGCCTTGATGAGAGGAGTCATTCCTGCCCCAATACTGACAATATTTGATCTGTTCTCTATGGGTAACAATTCAAAATATCTCCAATAGGTGTGCTCACGGTTAGAGAAGGTATCCTTTGTAATGGTGGGAAAATCATATTTTACATCAAGTGGCCCAAAACACTCATCACAGACATACTTGAAGGCAGTATCATAGTCTTTTTTGCATTCTCTGCATTGTAGTGAGGTTCTAGTCAAGATCAGTTTTTCCTTTTATAACATAGATAAAAAATCCTAATATCAATATAAGTAATACTTAATTTTAGTCGATAAAAATATAGTATGAATTTTTTAATAAATTTATAAAAAAATAGACGAATTATTCAAAGTTGATAAAAATTTAAGAGAAATTAATTTTATTGAGACTTTTTAATTATGAGGAAGGTTTTTAGATATTTTGGAAAAAACAATACCAATGAAAAATGCTGGAAAAATAGGCATTCTGATTGGGATTGTGGCATTAACAATAGCAATAGTAATAATGATTCCAAATGAAAAATTAGATTCAATGGAAGTTGAAGATGTTTTGGATAAGGAAGTAATACCAAATGAGGACATCTCCCCAGAAGTTCAAAAAAAATTAGATGAAGTTGAGAAAATTAATTTAGAAAATGAATATAATCCAAAACCTAGAGAGTGGATCACATCAGGACCTTTTCAGATTGATCGTAGTGAATATGTATTAGGAGAGAAAATTTTTCTGAGAATTGGTGGATTAAGTTATGATGAAAAAGGACAGGTTGCATTTCTCAGACCATTAAACAGTACACATTATTCTGTATTCAATACAATTCCATTTGATGGATCCACAAAATCTGCTTTTAATTATTATGTGGAACCACAGCTTGCCAAAACTAGAGGATACTGTACAGTAGATGATTTTATTGGAGATTGGCGAGTTGTTTTTAGAGGAACTGACTACCCAGATTTAGAATTTAAAATTACAGAAGATATTCTCCCTGGAGAAGAAGAAAGTTATCAACCAGTATGTTGATTTATTTTTCTAAATTGTTGTGAAAGCAAACTTTTTCACCCAAATGACATGCAGGGCCAGATGGTTCTACAAGATATATTATCGCATCAAAATCACAATCAACCAAGATTTCTTTAATTTTTTGAGTATTACCAGACTCTTCACCTTTCATCCAAAGTTTATTTCTAGAACGACTCCAAAACCAAGAGTTTCCAGTTTTTTTTGCAAGCTCAAGGGATTCCTTATTTGTATAGGCTAAAGTCAAAACATCTTTTGTATTTGCATCCTGAACAATTACTGGAACTAGACCGCCACTTTTTTGAAAATCTATATCATCAATGGATTTATTCATGTTTTTAGTTCACAGATTATCTTTTATAACCTTACAGGAATTTCTTTTTCTCTTAGGTATGTTTTTACTCCTTTTACCCCATGAGTATCGTAGTGAAAAATAGAAGCTGCCAAAGCTGCATCTACGTTTGATTTTTTAAATATGTCAACCATATCACTAGGTTTTCCACAGCCACCTGATGCAATCACCGGAATAGATACAGAATCGACGATTAATTTTGTAAGTAAAATATCATAACCATCTTTTGTACCATCCTTATCAATACTGGTAAGTAAAATTTCTCCAGCACCAAGACAATCTACCTTTTTTGCCCATTGTATTGCATCAATTCCAGTTCCCTCTTTTCCACCATAAATGAAAACCTCAAACCAGAATTTTTTGTCATCTTCTGAAAAAATAGTCACATCTTCTTTGATAGTATAGTTTCTTTTTGCATCGATTGCGACTACAACACATTGTCGACCAAACAATTTCATTAGTTCCGTGATAATTTGGGGATTTTTTATTGCTCCTGTGTTGATTCCAACCTTATCAGCGCCATTAAGTAAAATATTTCTTGCATCCTCTAATGACTTTACACCTCCACCAACAGTAAATGGAATATCAATTACGGATGCAACATGCCTAATCAAATCTTTGATTGTTTCTCTTTGTTCATCTGATGCGGTAATATCTAAAAATACCAATTCATCGGCGCCTTCATTACTATATTTTGCAGCTAATTCAACAGGATCGCCTGCATCTTTTATTGAGCCAAAGTGGAGTCCTTTTACTACTCTGCCATTTTTTACATCAAGACAAGGAATGATTCGTTTTGTTAAGGTCATGCTATTTTCTTTGCTTCCTCTACTGTAATCTTATTTTCATAAAGAGCCTTTCCCAGTATTACTCCATATGGATTTTTTTCTTTAACATATTTTACATCATCAACGTTTGATATTCCACCACTTGAAATCACATTTGTTTTCTCTAGATTACAAGCCTGTTCCAAAAATTCCAAGTCAGGACCTTCCATAGTTCCATCACGACTTACATTTGTTAGTAAGAATTCTGTAAAACCCATTTTGAGGAATTCTTTGATAGAGTCAATTAGTTTTATTCCAGTTTTATCTTGCCATCCATGAATAACAATTTCACCATCTTTGTGATCTACAGAAATTACAATTTTTGCAGCACCTAAAGATAAAAGTAATTTTTTTAGTAATTTTTGATCTTTGAATGCCAAAGTTCCAATTACCACCCTATCACACATTTTTATAACATCTAAAATCAATGATTCATCCCTTAAACCTCCAGCAACTTCAACAGGTATTCTGACTTGCTCCAAAATTTTCTTGATAATGGAAAGGTTTGAGCCTAATCCCAAGGTTGCATCCAAGTCTACTATATGCAACATATCAGCGCCATTAGATTCCCATTTTTTTGCAATCTCTACAGGATTGTCACTGTATACTGTCTTTTGTTTTGGATCACCCTTGTAAAGTCGAACTACTTGCCCGTCCATGAGATCAATTGCAGGTATAATTTTCATTTTTTACACACTTCAAGAAAATTTTTAATCATTGTCTTGCCTACAGAGCTTGATTTTTCTGGATGAAATTGAGTACCAATAAAATTATCGTGTTCAACCACTGCAGGTACTTTAATGCCATAATCAGAAACAGCAGTAACAACGTTGCTAGAACTTGGTTTAACTCTGTAAGAATGCACAAAGTAAACCCATGAACCATTTTCAACACCTTCAAGAATTTTTCCTGGTCTTTTAATTTCAAGATCATTCCACCCCATATGAGGAACTTTGAGAGATGGCGGTAAAACAATTACTTCACCGTCAATAACATTCAATCCCTTTTCTTTTCCTTCCTCACTCTTTTCAAAAAACATCTCCATCCCAAGACAAATTCCAAGTACAGGCATATTCCCCACATAATCTTTGAATTCAGTTTTAGAGTAATTTCTAATACTATGAATCGCAGGATCAAAGTTTCCTACACCGGGAAGTAGTAAGCCAGAGTAGTTGTTAGGTTCATCAAAATTTGTTATTACATCAACTGTAGCGCCTGCTTTTTCTAAAGAATTTTTCAAGCTGAAAATATTTCCAGCTCCATAATCAAAAATTGCTACATTAACCATTACATTGAACCTTTAGTACTTGGAATTCCTTTTTGTTTTTTATCTATTATTGAAGCATTTCTAAATGCAACAGCAAGTGATTTTATGGCAGCCTCAACTTTGTGATGGTCATTATCTCCATACTTTACAGTAAGGTGAATGCAGCTGTTAAGATTTTGTAGTAATGACTGGAAAAAATGTTCAAGATCTTCTTTTGAAACATCTTCAATTTTACTTCGCTTAATCAATAGAGTCGATTTCCAAAATGGACGCTTTATCAAATCAATTGATGCCTCAGCCAGAGATTCATCCATTGGAACTGAAGCATAACTGAATCTTGTGATTCCGATTCTTGATCCCATTGCTTTATCAATTGCTTGTCCTAGTGTAATTGCCGTATCTTCAATCAGATGGTGTTCAATTCCATCATTTGATTTTGCATTAATCTTCAAATCCATCATACCATGTTTTCCAAAAGATACAATCAGGTGATCAAGAAAATTAATACCAGTTTTGATGTTTGTTTTTCCAAATCCATCTATATTCACAGATACTTGAACGCTGGTTTCTTTGGTATTTCGATTGATGGATGCTTTTCGAGGGGCCATTTTTCTCTCAGATTATAGATTGCTCTATTCTAAATTTAATACCTTTGGAAGCAGGTTTATCGAGTCCAATAGCAGAATAGCACCATTTCTCTCAAATAATTCAAGTTTTTCTTTAGGGTTTTTACTAGTGCCCAATATTCCACAGAAAATAGTTTTGTGGCCCAAATCAGTAGCTTTTTTTGCCATAATAAAATCTTCCATTGAATCCCCAACATACAATGTACAGACACTATTCATCCCACTAATGGAATCCAAAAGAGATTTAGGATTAGGTTTTGCAAGTTCCCTTGATTCATCTTCTAGGAATGCTGAATTTTTTAAATCAAATTTATGCAACAGTCCCTGTAATGAGTAGCTAACGGATTGTTTTCCTCTACCAGTTACCATTGCAATTTTTGAATCAAATTTGTTTTGCAATTTCTCAAGTAAAAAATCATTTAAAATAACATCATCCTGTTCTATTAAACCTGGAGTGGTGAATTTGGATTGTTTTTCAAATAATTTTTGATATAATTCTGGGCCATAAAATAATTGATCAAAATTTTGATACAAAATATTTTCATGATGTGAGCCAGGATAAGATAATTGTTTTTTAATTTCAGATATATCAGTTTGATTTTCCAGATATTTTTCTACGGATTTAATTCCGGTTGAATCAGAATTTTCTATCACATCAAAAATAAAATCAGACGGATCTTTTTGTAATTTTTTTGCTGCCACTAGAGAAATTATTGCAGCGTATGTAAGATCAACTTCATCATTGAATCCACCAGTGGATTTGAATCCATCAATAATTTTAAAATCAACATCTATAGAGTCATTAATTTTTGCATAATTCTCCAAGATGTATTTAGTGGTTTTAATGATTGCCAAATCGTATGATTTTGTGATATCAATTAAAACACCGTCACAATCAAATATTACAGCATCAATTTCATCTAATACATCAATACATGAGTCATCAATGTAAATTCCATTAGATTTTTTTGTTAAAGTCATCCCAATAAATCACGAATTGCAAGTAAGAATTTTGAATTCATCTCCTTAGTACCAATTGAAACTCTAAGACATCCTTCATGATTACTTATTTTTCCTAGTTTACGAATCGCAATTCCTTGCTCTGTAAGTGCTGAAAATACTCGTTTGTAGGAACCATGTGCATCAAAAAGCACAAAATTAGCCTTGGAATCAAAGACTTCAAAGGAATCGTATTTACGTAGAGTTTCAATCATTCTTTTTCTCTCAGTTTTGATGGTATCTACTGCATCATTCACAGAATTTGATTTTTCTAAAGCTGAAATTCCTGATTCAATAGTAATAGTACTCAGAGGATATGGATATTGTATCACATTCATAAAAGTACTAGTGAATTTCTTATCTGCAATAAAATATCCTAATCTAAGTCCTGCCAAACCAAATGATTTGGATAAAGTTTGGACAACAATCAAATTTTGATGAGTTTTTACCATTTTAGCAAGAGAGTAATCACCAAATTCGCCATATGCCTCATCAATTATCACAAGACCCTCAAAAGATTTAATGAGTTTTTGTAATTCATTTTTTGGAAATTGAAATCCGGTAGGATTGTTTGGAGAATCAAGATAAAGAATTTCTGCATCTTTAGATTGTTTAATGAAATCTTTAATGTCCAGTTTCATAGTATTGGAAAATGGAATTGCAGTCAAAGGAATTGAATATAGTTTACAACGTTCTTCAAAAAACCCAAATGTAGGATTAGAAGTTAGAACTTTGGTATCTTTTGATGCAAAATTAGAAAGTATCAAATCCAAAATTTGATCAGAGCCATTCCCAACGCCTATCATTGAAGAAGGAATTTTAATGAATTTAGAAATCACATCAATTAATCGTTCTACACCACCTAGTGGGTATTCTCTTACATCAGAATTTTTTTTGGCTGACAACAGAATGTCACTTTGAAACTGTTTTGGAATTACATAGTTTTCATTTGAATCGAGTTTAACAGCATCTTTAAGAAGATCAGGTTTTTTATAACCTCCAATAGAAGAAAATTTTTTAATCTTTTCATCAAACCAATTTTTCGTCATTTCAATCTACCTCTAACTGATTCATAGTGATTGAATAGTCCTTCAGCTTTTGTTAAAACTTGTAGATGTTTTGAAAGTTTTGACAATGAGGATTTTGAGCATTTAACTTGAGTGCTAATTTTGATAAAGTCCAAAACTGAAAGGGAACCACGAATTTTTCCAAATCCATTAGTAGGAAGAATGTGATTTGAGCCTAAAATATAGTCACTAGCAGAAGATGGAGTGTCATTTCCAAGTAAAATAAGACCTGAAGAAGTTATTTTGGAGGAAATGGATTCAGGGTTTTTTGTCATTACTTGCAAATGTTCAGGAGATAGCAGATTTGCAAGATTTATCATGTCAGATTGTGTTTTACAAATTGCAATAAATCCATTATTTTTTAGACTGGATTTAACAAAATTTGCTCTTTGAATTTTAGGCAACAAGTTAGAAATCACAGTATTCACTGACTTTGCAAGTTTTTCTGAAGTAGTAATAAGATAACAAAAGGTATCACTACTATGTTCTGCCTGAGAAATTAAATCCAATGCAATAAATTTTGGATTTGCAGAATTATCTGCAATAATTCCTAATTCGGTAGGACCTGCAAGCATATCAATTCCAGTTTGTTCACTAACTAAAGATTTTGCACTAGTAACAAATGCACCGCCAGGACCAACTATTTTATCAACTTTGGAAATTGTTTTTGTTCCAAATGATAGTGCGGCAATTGCTTGCACGCCTCCTGTTTTGTATATTTCGTTTGCACCACAAATATCTGCAGCAACAATTGTCAATGGATCAATTTTACCCTCAGAATTTGGAGGAGACACTACAACAATTCTAGGAACTCCCGCAACTTTAGCTGGAACTATAGACATCACTGCAGAACTTGGATATTTAGCCAAACCTCCTGGTACATAGCATCCTGTACTCTGGATGGGAGTAAATTTTTTGGTAACTTTAATTCCATCATTGTTAATTGTTTTATTTTTTAATATAGATTTGATTGTCGATTCTGTTTTTTCCAATCTAGTTTTTGCTAAACGTAGTGCATCAAGTTCAGATTTTGATACCTTAGAATATGCATTTTTTATTTCAACTTGGGATAAGCGGAATGAAGAGATATTTGATTTGCTGAATTTTTTTTCATATTTTTGTAATGCCACATCACCATTTTTTTTTACATCTTTTAAAATGGATTCAACAATAGATTTGTTTTTTTGAGGCTGTTTTGGAAGAATTTTAGATGCAAATTTTTCGATATTGATTACTTTGATTATTCTTATCAATTTTCTTCATCACGCTTGATCTCCTCAAGCTCAAGAATTTGTCGTGGTTCGTGAACTACAAGACCTTGAGCAATCTTTCGAAGTTTAGGAATGAGTTTGTGAAATTCTTCTTTTTTTATGACGGTGTTTATTCCAAACCACCCTTCTTCACTCAATGGACTAATTGTTGGTTTTTTGAGAGAAGGCATCGCGGTTAGAAGTTTCTTTAGATTTTTTTCCTCAACATTGAGGTAAATATGCAAATATTTTCTACCATGAACAGCGCCCCTCATAAGAGTAACAATATCAAATATTTTTTCACGTTTTTTTGGATCTTTTAATGATTTTTTATTTACAATCAAATGTGCAGTAGATGTCAGAACTTCATCAACAATTTTTAGTTTATTTTGTTTTAATGTTGTTCCAGTTTCAGTAACATCCATTATAGCATCAACATCTTCAGGAGGTTTTGCTTCAGTAGCGCCAAATGACAAATGAATTTGAACATTTTTGTTTGTTCCCAATCTAACCCAAGGTGTTACGATTAGAGGATCTTTGGAACCATGAAATTTTTTGTAGGACTTTGATTGTTTTAGAAATTTAGATGCGGTAGTAAGATACTCCGAAGAAATACGAAGTGTTTTTTTCTTTTTTCCATAATCTGCAATCATTTCATCGAGATTTTTGTAATGATAAGTATCTGGAAAAGCTATCACTAGTCGGATTTTGCCATATTCTAAATCCAAAATAGCTTCAACATCAGAATTTGTTTCTCCCACCCAATCCTTACCAGTAATACCTACATCATACAATCCTTCTGCAACCATAGTTGGAATCTCTTGAGGACGAAGCATCTTTACAATGATATTAGGGTCATCCAAATATACTCGATAAGTCCTACTCTTTCGATTAACTTTTGTCCAAGATTTTTCTAATAATTTGAAAGTTGCATCTTCTAAACTTCCTTTAGGAATAGCAAATTTTACTTCAGACATTTTCAATTTTTTCACTTTTTAGCTATATAATCTCATGTTTAAATTTGCTTAAGTAGCTCTTTAGCCCTATCAAGTGAAATTTTCTTTTCTTCAATCATTTTTTGAACAATGTCATCAATTTGTCCAGTTGAAGCTCCTGCAGCTGCTGCAAGATTCCTAGCATGAAGACGCATGTGTCCCTTTTGAATCCCTTCAGTTGCAAGGGCACGAATGGCACTATAATTTTGAGCTAATCCAGTAGCAGTTATGATACATGCAAGTTCTTGTGCAGATGAAACTCCAAGAATTTTTGTACAAACTTTAGCTATAGGATGGACATTTGCAATTCCCCCAATAATTCCAACTGAAAGTGGAATTTCTAAAGTTCCAACTAAATTACCTTCCTTATCTTTACTCCACTTACTAAGAGAACGGTATCTACCAGATTTTGCAGCATACGCATTTGCCGCAGATTCAATAGCTCGACTATCTTGGCCAACAGCATTTGCTACTGCTATAATTCCATTCATGATTCCTTTATTGTGAGTAACTGCTCGATAAACATCATTATCAGCAAAGTCAAATGCTAAAATAATATTATCAATGACTTCTTCTCCTCCAACTGCTTCTTTTTCAAACACTGCTTTTGCCTTTGCAATTCGCCTAGTAGAATAGTTTGATAATATACGAAGTAATGTTCTACCACCTGAGATCTTTTCAATTAATGATGAAACAGCCTCACACATTGTATTTGTTACATTTGCGCCCATAGCATCTCCAACATCAATTAAGAGTTCAACAATTAGCATTTTACCAGAAGGTGTATCAATTTCTTTACAAGAGATCTCTTTTGCACCTTTTCCCATTTTAGATAAAGTATTACTTTTAGAATTTGCTAAATCTAAAATTTCATGAGTAGAATTTTTGATTTGTTTTATTGTGATAGGAATATCAACATCTAAGACTTGTATTTGGCCAATACTGTAAGATTCAATTGCTGAAACTTCAAATCCGCCCTTAATTCGTGCAACTTTTGCCCCCTTTGAAGCTGCGGCAATAACAGAGGGCTCTTCAATCACCATTGGAACAATGTAATCTTTACCATTAATCTTGAAATTTGTTGCAATACCCATAGGTAATGAAAATGTACCAATAGCATTTTCAACCATTTTGTCTGCTTTGTCAAATGAAATTCCCCCATTTTCACTTTGTAAAATATTAATTTCGTCACTAGATAGATTTGCGAAATTTGCAACAATTTCTAATCTTTCTTTTCTTGATTTTTCAAATAATCTTGAAATGGATGAATCTGGCATTTTATTTCAATATCCTCAATAATTTATCATCCATTCTATCTGGAAAACCTTTTCCATCAGTATTTGAAGTAATTACATAAAGACTTCCATCATTACCCTCTACTACATCACGAACCCTCCCAATTCCACTAAGAATAGATTTTTGGGAGCTTAGTCCCTGTTCAAAATCTAGCTGATAGAGATTTGCAGATCTCATGGAGGCCATAATAAATGGGAATTCAAAATTAAGTTTATCACCAGAATAAAACAAAATTCCTCCAGGCTCTATACTTGGATCATAACAGAGAAGGGCAGCTTCAAAATGTTCATCACCTGTACATTGCTGTTCAGGCCAACCATAGTTTTTTCCTGCAAGAATAATATTGATTTCATCATTTTTTTCAGGTCCAAATTCTGCCACAAACATGTTACCATTGTTATCCCAAGTCATTCCTTGAGGATTTCTATGCCCTAAAGAGTAAACAGGTGAATTAGGGAATGGGTTATCATCAGGGATTGTTCCATCATCATTTAGTCTTAAAATTTTTCCAGATAAAGAATCAAGATCCTGTGGAAGATGGGATGCATCAGAAACTGTTCCCGTACCAACATATAGTTTTTTATCGGGTCCAAATTTTATAAAACCGCCATTAGTAAACGAAGATCCTGGAATTTTATCAAATATTGTTTCAGCATCTTGTAATTTATTTTCTGATTCAGTAATTCGTAGAATTTTATTCCATAAATCTCCATCCTCTTCATATGTTAAAAAAACATAGATGTAATGATTATTTGAAAAGTTTGGATGAAGTGCAATACCCAATAATCCTCCATCAAATATATTCACAGGACGAAATGCAGCAAGCGATGATTCCAATAAATTTCCATTTTCAACAACTCTGATGAACCCATCTTTTTCAGTAACAAAGACTCTATTGCCTGAAACAGCAATTGCACGAGGTTTGTCAAGATTATCAGCTAAAATAGTTACAAAATCATTTTGGGAATTTGAAGTAGGTTTTGGTAACGGTATAGGATCAGATGGTGACGTTAAAACTAATGCTGAAAAGATTATTGCACCAACAATTGCAATGATTTGAATTTTTTTATCCACAAAAAAGTTATCTTTTCAAATCCTATTAATTACTTTCAAGAATTTGATAAAGCGTATATACGGCTCAACTTCATTCATGTTCAGCGGGGTGGGGAAGCCAGACTAATTAGGGCTAGGTCATCCCGGCGGGCTCATA
>JAOTSS010000040.1 GCA_029864805.1 Candidatus Nitrosopumilus sp.
AAAAAAAAAAAAAAAAAAAAATTTAAAATTTTTTGAAAAAATAAAAAAAAAAAAAAAAAAAAAAAAAAAAAAAATTGTCATGTTTTAATTACATCACGCAGATTTTCAAATAAAAATTGTCATTGCCTTGCAATCTTTTCTTTGTTGAGTGTTTGCCCAGTTTTATTGTCAATGTCTATGGCAATTTCCAAATATCCAGTATTGGCAATTACTGTGGTGATTTTGCCAAGGGATTCTATTGATTCAATTTCATAATAGTCATAATTTTCAAGTTCCTGCTTTGACTTGTTTAGGACAATTTCATCATCTGGCATGATTGTATTTTTTCTTTTGAGGGTTTTACTGCAAGGTCTGACAAAGTCATTATTATCAACAATCCCAACCTTATCTAAATCCAAGACCATATCAATTAGGCTCGTTATTATTATGAAATTATGCAATTTATTATGGATGTTTTCATTTCCAAATATTTGTCCAAATTATTTTAAAACAACAAACAAGTTTGAGTTAAACTGAAAACAATACGCGTGTTTCACGAATTGGAATTTGACTTATGAGTATAGTAACTCATCAAGTCACAATAAGGACATTAGTATTTTGTACCCAGTCTTTTAATTTGACAGTTTTAGTGTCATTTTAACTTGCATATTGGACATAAATTGGAATTACTTATCTCAAACATCAATATTGTTGTTTCAGTTATTATTGCATAAACATTTTTTGTAAAACAAATCATTAACTTGTTTTACCTTTTCTCATTTTGTTGCTTTTCTTTTTCTTGTTCATCCTTTGTTTTTGCATGTACTTCCAAATACTGATATGGTTTTTCCTTGGTATTGAAAATCTGTTCGTAATAGTAACACTGATGAATCACATCTAAAATAGTTCAGATCATAATCATACTTGTTTGAAATCATTAATTTAGATTATTTTTTAAAAAACATGGTAAATTAATTAAAGTTGGCGAAATATCACTAAACCGTTTGCATCACATTATTTATAAAATATCGAAAGAATTTTTCATTACTTCTTCTACCCTTTTTTCCTCTAAATACATTACTTTTTCAAATTCTTTTCGCAATTCATCAAATTTATTTTCTTTTTCTTTATTATCCATCTTTGAAAATCGAATCAATCGTATTTCTTCAACAATGGCATTAATTTTGTCATTAGTTTCAAATATTATTTCATCAATTTTCTTTGACGACTCTGTATCCACAACTAAGTATATGTGTCATAATAGATAATTATTCCGGGATGTTGCAATTTTTCAAACAACAGAAAGTTTATTTTAAAAAAACAAGTACTGCCATCATCAAAGGTGTCAACATAAAATAAAAATCATATTGTAGCAAGAGAAATATTTGTTTATTTTTTTCACAGAAATGAACTAATTTGATAATTTCTTTAATTTATTAATTGAAGTATCTTGTCAATTATTAAATCGTGATCCACTTCAACTTCTACACCTACAATCAGTAAGGCATGATTACTATCTAATGGAAAGGTAATTCTTTTCACTTTTTGATATTCAGTGATGGAATACTTTCCAGCACCTAAAAAAGGATAAAGCGATTCACGTGTTTTCCAACGTGAAATTGTATTGTGTACTGATTTAGTAATTTCATCTATGGGTAAAAGTGGGACTACTCCTTCTCGCATACCACCAGCCAATATCTCGCCATTCTGATGAAATACAAACGCACTTCTAATTTGTGGTTCTATGCCCAAAATTAATGAGCATAATTTAGAGTAATTCATTATATTTTAATTATTCATAATTACTAATAAATTTCAAAAAGATGAACCGTTTAACAATTAGGATCTAATTCCAATCAGATAGTTTAGTGACTTCTGCTTAATCAAGAAAATACCAGAATTCATATTTTTACTTCAATCATAATTTCATTATGTCAAATTAATGCATAAAAAATTGGAATCTTGCAAACATAACGGAATATGAAACTGGGCATAAAATCCTAATTGAACAAATGTTCAAAAATGCTGTGTGAGACGTTAAATATCTCCGATACTAAGTCTTATTGATGTCACCAGACATCCAATACATCAAATAGATTGCGTAGCCCGGCAGAACAAAAATGGCAAACAGGCAATTGGCCTGTGAGGAGAGGTAATCTCTCAATGTTCTGCAAAAAATGGGTTACGCCATTTAACTATCTTATTACAGTATTAGTAAGTACAGATTGGGAGACTAGTGGGAAATCAAGTAAGGCATTTTATCTTTAACATGGGGAGTAGGATTTGCACATTGACCACACTTTGGACGAATAACCTCTGCATCAAAATCAACCTCACCAATTACTTGTTTACAAACTGCACATGAAAGTTGTTTTGTATCGTATATATTCAATCTGAAATTAGTATAATCACATACTCAATAAAGTAGAATACCACAATTATGAAAACTTGTTAGATTTTACAATATTAAATTAAACAGATTTTTCTCTTTGTCACCATCATATTATTGTTAATTTTGCATCCAATACTTCACGACATAATCAAGTATGGCCGCACATGGTATAGCAGTAGGAATTACAATACATTTACGAGTATTATTTTCACTTTGTGAAAATGGACACCCATAACCACTTGAACAGGGCAAATCCAGATCAAAATCCAAGAAAGTACTACAAAATTTGAAAAGTAAGATATATCACAATAATCCATATTCGTTTTAAAACAATTTGTATCTGGCTACACTCCAATAACGAACATCAATCTCAGATAATCTCAACTAAACAAATTACTAAAGTTCCTGTTAAATGTTCATTGTACATTATTCAAAACCTTACGAGAGAGAGTCATCAAGATAAAGAAAAGATCATCCATACTTTTAGTCGGCTATCAACAATTCTGGATTCAGAGGGGATGAAAAGATTTCTAAAATTATTCAATATTATATCATAATAGAAAGAAACAGAAAAAATTCTCACAGAAACTATTGGACTAGGCTTTGAGTCCTGCTTTTAGAGTCTTATTGATTATCTTTGAGAAACTCACACTTTCCCCTGAAATTCTAATTTGGTCTGCCTGAAGTTTTCTTAACTTTGCTATCAGAGCATCATTAAGTAATATTGTGATTCTTTTTAATATGAAGTGTTTTATTTTTTATTGTATTAATACCATTTATATCCAATCTACGACTAAGTCTGGACCAACTTTTTCTTGCAGTCAGGACAAAATATTACTAAAACACCATGTTCCAAAAACTGTGTAAAATCACAATCAACACATTTCCAGACAATCATCTCCATTATCTTATAGTTCCATGATAAACTGTAATAATAATAGGATCATTCAAGAATTGAACATTTGTTCATTCAAGTTTATTTTAACGAGAATTGTTTTGTTTGTTATTGCAGATTGGTATGATATGAGTTACTTAAAAAGAGATGATTATGTTCAGTGTTGAAATCCCTAAATACAAAAACACCCTAACAGAATAGTCAAAGGAGTCTCATTTTCACATTATTGGTATGCGGGCGCTTCACACCTCCAAAGCTCCTTTGGCATTTAAAATTTAGTTTTATGAGAAGTGTTTTTATCTATAGTTTCATCTCGGTCATATTTTTCCTGCAACCTGTACACTTTGGATTTGACACATCAGAATCTAGTACAAAGTAAATACCACAATCAACACATTTCCAGATAATTATCCCCATCATGTCTTATCGTAGGTAAAACTCAAATAAAAAATCAATGACATAAAAAATGAATTATTGTTTGATTTATTAGATTTATTTAAGAGATGAAAATTATTGTAACCCTAGACTTTATTTTCAATTAATGTTAAAGATACTTTAGGGGAGGACTTTATCCCCCTACAGTTTGTAGACTCCTTTGGAGAGTCGATTAATATGAAATTTTTTTGTTGTCATGTATTGTAAAATTTGTATAAAAAGACATTTCCTTCAATTGATAAATGGATCCGACTTAAGTAGTGATTCTATTGTGACATAAAAAAATATCACTGTCCAATCACAAACATTTGTTTAATTCCATCCTAATTGATCTTTCATACTATAATGTGTAACATTATTTGAGAACTTTTGTAGTTAGTGAACAGACGATTATTTTGCATTAGTCCATTTACAGACAATGTTTAATTTGTAATAATAAGATGTCCGTTTAATGTTTAACAGATAAAACTAGGAGATTTGTTTATGAACAAGTAAGTTTAGATTATTCTAAATCAATTTAATATATTTCAAATAGTCTTTGTAGCGATTTCTAATAGTCACACCTGTAATTCCAGATACTTTTGAAATTTTTTGTTGAGATAAATTTGCCCCCCTTTTGATACCTGCCATGTAAACAACAGTAGCTGCAACTGCATCTGGTTTTTTCCCTGCAGTTAATTTTTTCTCCTTTAGAGTATCAAAAATATGTATGGCCTCTCGTTTTGTGTTCTCAGAAAGTTCTAAGTTATTTGCAATTTTTACAATACATTTGATTGGATCTGGTACAGATACTGTCAATCTAAGATTTTGGAACAATATTCTATAGTTTCGTGCAATCGAACTTCTACTTTCTTGAATATTTTTTGCAATATCCATTATTGTTCTAGCAACATCCATTTCTCGGCATGCGATATACACGCATGCTCCAGATATCCCTTTGATACTTCTGCCACGAATTAATTGGGCCAGGGCTGCCTTTCTATAGATATATGCTGCTCGTTCCATAATAGCGTTTGACAGGCATAATTTTTCTTTTAACTTCTCCATCTCTACTAAGGCAATTCTTAGATTTCGATCAGAAGTATTTTTTACGTGACTTCTTGAATTCAGTAGCCTAATTCTTTTCATTTCATACCGCATTTTGTAAGATATTGGCTTTCCCGCAGAATCATGATTGAATTTATCAATAATTGTAGCTAGTCCCATATCGTGAAATCTGAGAGTGGATTTGTTGCTACCCTGAAAAGTATGTGCACTTTTTGTAAACATGTTGCCATCTAGCCTATCATGTGTGGTATTACCTTGTAAAACTACTCCACAATTTTGACAAATCACTTCTCCCGTTTCAAAATCAGTAATTTCAAAACAATCAATACTTGAAAAATTTCCATCTTTTTTACAAACAGTTTTTTCAACTATAGGTGCCCTAAGCATATAAAAAATCCAGATAGTATTTCTCCAAATTCCGGTACTTGTCCTTTGACAAATCTTCCAAACACCTCATTTCCCATCATGTTTTCTTTGTAGATTACTACCTTGTTTCATTGCATCATCATGAAATAAAAATCACATTTTCAAATTATGTACATTTGTTTAGTTTTTCCACATTATTGAATAATTACAAATTATGAGATGAAGTTAGTAATTTTTAGATACTATAAACGATAATATTTTCACGATGGTAAAAACAACAAAACTGATAAAACAAAATGATGGTTCATATATGATAGAAATTCCAGAACAACTTGTCTTCAAACTTGAATGGAGAAACGGACATATTTTAAAAATAGATGCAGACAACAATAGAATAGTCATCGAAAAATTAAGCGGGTTTATGGGAATGTAATCTAAGTCTTTCTAGGCATAGTTAGATCATGTATTAAAATTAAAAAATTGTACATTTTTTTTCACTATTCTTTACAAAAATTAAGAAATTAAATAATGAAATTTATCTTCAATATTGTTGTTAGGTCATCTGTGCAACCGGATATTTATCAAGACATAAAAAATTTAGAAAATGATATTTTACGAATAGAGGACAACATTATAGAATTTTTGAATATGAAATATGACGAAGGAATTAAAAAATCACTTCATTTACTAGAATCTGATTTAAAATATCTGAGCATTCTTGCAAATGGGGCTCCAATTGACAGAAATGAAGATAGAAAAATAATGGATTTTTTGAGAACTCATTATGACCATTTACAAAAATTATCTGTTCCTGCATAGTTTTTTGTACATTTGTTTAGTTTCTTGATGAGCATTCTTATCTAAATTACAATTCTTGTACATTCATGGATGAACCTCCTCAAGATCAAAAAATATCTTTACAATATCTGAAAAAAATAATGCTGGATTTTTTGGCGTAACTAAAAAAACATCTCAAAAATATAATCAATCAATTATGAAACTCCAACAAGATTACATTGATGCTTGGAAGAATGTGATAAATTCTGCAATTGTATTAAAACTAGAATATACAAATAATGCTGGATTTTTGGCAAATATATCTGAATCAACCCCCCAAAATATTCGTAACATGATTGAACTGTCAATCAAAACATATCTTCAACAAAACAAGTTTCTCTTTGATACAGTTACTATGACTAAACAATCATTTACAATATTCAACAATGTCACAACATCATTTACTGATCTGAATAAGGAGATAATAGATTACTTGATGTCGACATACGAACCAAAATTAAGAATGTGAAGGTGATAGAATAAAATGACAAGATCTTATGTTTTAATGAATTGTGATCTGGGTTCAGAAAAGGAAGTCATTTCCACACTGAAAAAAATTAATGGCATAAAAGAAGCTCATGGAACTCTTGGTCTTTATGATATTATCGTACAAATTGAAATGGATTCTGAAGAGAAGATTAGAGAAGTCATCACAAGAACAATACGTAAAATGCCAAAAATTCACAATACCGTAACTTTGACTCGTTCAGAATCAGGGGAATTATTTCAAGCATCTGAGAAATTAATTGGAATGATGTTGGGACAAAATCTTGTACAGGCATATGTCGTGATTCATTCTGATAAAGGAGAAGAATATACTATCTTGAAAAATCTTAGTCACATACCAGAAGTAAAAGAAGCTGATGTAATTTTTGGATTTTATGATGTAATTTGTAAAATAGAAGCACCAGATAACAAAACATTAGAAAATGTGATAACTAAAGCCATACGGACATTACCTCACATCAAATCCAGTATGACATTACACGTTGTCAATGAATAAGAACCTTGATCATCTCTTGTTTGTAACTGAGATATGCAAATTTGGCGACATTAAAAACATCATGGCTATAGTTAATTTGATTTATTTCACTAAAGTATTAGCTATTTTATTATTTTAAGTGTTTTAATTTTTATTGTTTTACTGAACAAATTTGAAGAGTAATCTAACTGTGGTTTAAATTCAATTATAGGAATATGGGATTATGAGTGAATTAATCGTAGGATATCATGGTGTTAGAAATGCTTTGATTTTTGTAGGAGTAATTGCTGCACTTGCCACATTAGTGTTCTTTTTGAAATAGCCAATTCGGGTATTCCCTATTTTATTAAATGAATAAAATTGGAATTAAAGACCGACAACGTTTTCTTGTCCGGTAACAATTCCAACTACATCGTATTTTCTAAAATAGTATTTAGGACTAATGATTCATACAAATGATTTGTTCATTAGTGTTTGAAGTTAATTTAACAATTCAGATTGTTGTCCATCACACCCAAAATAGCAGTTATTTTGAAACCAAAGATAAAGATTGAACAACCTGCAAATCCTGAAACAATAAACCAATACAATCAGGATAAGTTTTTTGGATGCATGACTAAGAGTATACTGTAGGGCATTTACGGATTATTAAGTATGAAATGAATCAATTAAAAAAAGTAAACAAATGTTTATTTTCATATGGATCAATTTCTTATTTCAGTTTGCCATTTACAGTACAATGATGGCGTTGGCTATTTGGAAATGTGTTGAATGTGATTTGACCCTATTTTTGGATTCTAATATTTCAGTTACAGTTTGCCCTCACTGTAAAAAGACGATGATTAAGATATGAATCAACATTTTATCTTTCAAGAAGTTCCATCCACATTGACTGAATGAGAGTATCAACCTGTCTCTAAAAAATTTCCATTTGTACGTAAAGGATATAGAAATTTACTCATTCATCTAAAATGAATTTTTGATTTCTCTTATTGTTTTTAGTTGCTCAAAGTATTCCTTTTTTGAATCAGCCCTGACATCGCACACTAGATGAGTCAGTCCAATTTTTTGATATTCTTGAATTTGTGAGATTAATTCGTCAATGTTGCCAACTAATCGTAATCTGGGAGTTCCATCTGTTCCTGTATATCGAGATTCAATTTTTTGATTGGCAGTAAAATTAATTCGTAAAGACCAGATAAAATTACCCTTTTTCAGTTGCATTATCTTTTGCATTCCCAAACCATATTCTTGTGGAGATATACCAACTGGATGCCATCCATCACCAATTGTTGCAACTCGCTTTAATGCCCCATCAGATTGTCCTCCAATCAATATCGGGGGTCCGTTATCAGATATGGGCATAGGTTCACAAGAATATCCTTGTTTTGAATACTCACCTGCCCACATCTTTCTCATGATACCAATATTTTCTGCAATGGTCTTTGTTCTATTTTTAAAATCATATCCAAGTAAATCAAATTCTTTTTTGTTCCATCCTATTCCAATTCCAATCATCACTCTTCCGTTTGAGAGTGAATCCAGAGTTGCAATTTGTTTTGCCAAAACAAGTGGCTCCCTGAGAGGAACCAAAAGTATCGAAGAGCCCAGCTGTACATGTTCAGTAATTGATGCTAAAAATGCCAGTGTCGTAACACTCTCAAAGACTCTATTCCACGGAGTATCACTCTTTGGAACAATGATATGATCAGAGACCCATATAGAATCAAGCTCAAGTTGTTCAATCTCCAAAGCAGCATCTTTTAGAAAAGATGAAGAAGGCAGGAGTCCATAATTTGAAAGAGAGATTCCTATCTTCATGACTAAATCAACAATTAACTAGATTTTAGATTTTTGGGAAATGGATTTACTGGGGAAAAAGTCTATTTCGTTGAGGCTGTTGAGATTCCCATCCATCATGTCATGAAAGTGGAACTTTTAGTTTCATGATGGTAGGCGGACCCGACCGTATCACACACTGATCACTGTCAAACCCTAGAAAATAACGCAGAAATCTATTGGAGTGTTTTCAAACTCCTACCAATTTTTTCTGAATCTAATGTCATGTTATTCAAAATAAAATTAGATAAAATCATATTCTAGTCATATTCAGTCTAGGAAGTAAACGAAATTTACGGTTAAAATGTATTTGAGAACATCTCCATGTATGGAAATATAATTAGTGGCACAAATAAAAGACCCACGTGGAAATAAGAACTAAATGTTACTTGCTTTGATCTCGATTGCTTGACGTTTCCAAGTAAGACTGACAGCCAAGGCAACAAGATAAACGGAAATTCCAATAAGCATTGTGTAAGACCCACCATAAACTATGCTTAGAACTACTGTTAGTACTGCACCTAGTACTGAGAATCCGCCATTTATTGCCCACATCCAAGGAACAAATGTAGGAATGTGTGATTTTAGCAATCTCATTCCAGTTGGCATTGGCATTCCCATAAGAAAGCCAATGGGAAACAAGAGTACGATACTTATTGCTGCCTTTGTTGCAAATGGTTCGGATATCACATAATAGATTAATGGTGTTAGCATGCCAGCATAGATTAAACCCAAGCTGGCTATCCCAGATATTACAAATATCAAATTTTTCGTATTCAATCTGATTAACCTTACACTAACCAGACTTCCAATGCCACTTGACAAAAGTATTGTGAACAGTAGCAACGCAAAGGTCATGGTAGGATTGCCCAGAAATAGAATCAATTTTTGCAATAAAGCTAGCTCAATTAGGATAAACCCAAATCCCAACGCAGCAAAATAAATTACAATGCTCTTTGTTGCCAGAATACTGGTATTTTTTACGTTTGTGTCCTTGCTTTTCCTCAACCAAATGTATGGAACAACAAGAAAAACTGATGCAATTCCCACACTAACATACAATAGCTGTTCTAGTATCTGAGGAAACGGTTTTTCAAATGAAAGAAAATAGGGACTGTCATCCGTTACTGGATGCGCCTTTGTTGAAAATAACGCATAAAATTCATCAAGAGTCATTTCGTCGTTTAGCAGTTTAGAGTATGGCTCAACCATTACTTGCCCAGGAATCAATATGGGTTTGTAGTCATTACTTATGAATTCGTTTGTGAAAAATTCTATCTCATTATTGGTGAATGGTTTTTTTGAGAATATAGACATGGTTACGCTAGGATCTTTCTCGATGGACTCAGAACCAACTATAATGATGTGTTTGTACGCATCCTTTTGAGGAATTCCATTATTTTCCAACAAAGTGACAAATGTGGAGACAAATCTAGGTGTATCAATCAACCATCGTACTGTGACAATTTTGCCTCTGTCTGTAAGATGATCATAGTATTCTTGGAATCCTTCAACGGTATACAAGAAATTTTCTGAGACTCCAAGGCCTCCAGAAGATACAGATGCCCAAGTATCTACAAACGGAATGTAAATTATATCATATCTGTCATCTGAACGTGAAACAAAACTTCTTCCTTCATCCACGTTTGCATCAACATATGGATGAGTATACACATTGCCAGCTTTGTTGCCATAGCTTTTCACTGTATCAAATATTATTGGATTCAACTCAACTGAAGTAACATCGGTAATCCCACTGGTTACTGCTGCAATAACATCTCTTCCTCCGCCAGAACCTATGATGAGTGTCTTTGGCTCATCCATCATGGTAAAAGGCAGATACTGCAACCATGAGGAAAGCTCCTGTCTGCTGCTAGGTGAGCCATCCCAAGATATGATGTTAGTGCCTGCCCCTCCATCGATGAAGATTTTTGCAACAAGGTCCTCGCCAGCGCATTGCGGTTGTCCAAATATTGGATCCAGTGCATTAGGGTCACAGTTACTTGTCTGCCCTTCAACTACGTCAATTCTTGAAAAGGAATTCCATTGAGTTTTGACTATGTGTGTTCCAAGATTCTCCCTGAGAAAAATTGGCAAGTCCTTTTGAGCCCTAGAATCAGTCTGAATGGAAAATGTTTGGCTGATTTCATTTACACCCAACAGAGCCAATGCAAGTGCTATTACTACAAGTGAAATCAAGATGTGTTTTCTGTTTTTTGATGCTGCTGAAAAAATAATTGCACCTGCAGCTGATATAACACCTACAAGAAGAAGAGTTCCTTCTCCTCCAAGAATGCTCAACAGTACTACAACAGATAATGCACCTAATGATGCGCCAATCAGATCAGAGGCATAAAGTCTCCCCGCAACATGTGCAAATGCACTAAACGCTGCGGAAATTATTATTCCTATAAAGAAAAAAGGGATAGAAAAAAGCAGCATAAACAATGGAAGATAGGTTATGTCTGATGCCAAAACATGCATCACAAATAAAGAAAGAGGTAAGATAAACACAATTCCTAGAGAGGAAGCAATGGTGAGATTAATTGCCCAATTTTCCTTGATCTTTTTTAACCTGTAATGCACTACAAGCCCAGATGCCCCAAGCCCTATCAGTGCCACAGATACTGCAACAAATGCAAAGTGATACCAGATTGCAGCAGAAAAGATTCTAGTCAGAGCTATTTCCAGAACAAGTCCAGAGAGGGATGCAAGAAAGATGCCTGCAAACAGCAATCGTCGGTTTACTGATGAGGGAACAAGTCCTTGAGGTGAGGTCAAATGCAAACGGTCTAAAATGTATGTATATTACTTTTTCAATTATTGTTAATGATAGATCAGAGTTTCATTTTCTAACACTCATTCCAAAGATTCCAGTAAAATTCCACAGATATGCCACATAATACAGAAATCAACAATTTCCCACATATATGATAGAGAATCACGAGTAGAGGCCCAGAGGGTAATAGCGACTGTAAATTCCTATTTTTTATTTTTCAATATGATATTTCATTGCTTGACAGTGATCTGACATGAACTCTGCTAATCCATTTAGTTTTCCTTGCCATTGCTCAGTTGTAATGTCAACACATTTCTGAACAACCATGTCTGGTTCTACCAGATTCATAGCATTTTGTACATTGCGTCTGACATCAAGCATAAATTCATCGTTTGCATGTATGTGTTTTTTTGTTGCCAAGATTCCTTACTTCATTAAAACAATCTAAACCACAGTGTAAAATTGTTGCACTAAAAAGAAAAAACGGCTTCTATTGGAGTATGATCCGAAGCATTAGGAAAAGAATTTCTCAGATCTTCACGTATTTTTCCAGTACTTTCTTCAATGAGATCATTGTTCTTAAAGTAAGGTGAGAATAAAATATGATCAATCAGGATTTTTTGTATTTCTCCGTCAGCATTAAATGAAATAGAATAATGCTTACCTGGCTCCTGTAGATTCTCTAGAATTTGTATTTTACATGCATTATCAAATAGCCTATAAGGCATTCTAACTGAACCAGTGAGAATTCCTACAAAGTCACCTCCTAAAACGTATTCAAACGGGTCTAAACCTATACCGTCATTTAGATCACCCACTACTATTACAGGAGCATTTAGATCATTATCTAAAATTGAATCGATGTAATCTCTAATTTTTATTGCTTGAGCAAGTAGGATTCTTCTATTGTTTTTTGCATCTCCGGGTTTGGCATAATTAGGTTTTTTTGATTTTGTGTGTAGACATAGCAATCTTACAGTAAAGTTTTTTGTCCCATCATCATAAGTAAAATCCATTTCAACTGGCAATCTATGATGAAAGTAAAGAGAATCAGGATGTTCAGGATCTATGGTAGTACGCCAATCAGCAAAAGGTCCATCATGTTCTGTTCTCTCAATTTGATTATGAGTGAATTTTGGATCATCGCGATATAAAATAAAGGAAATTTGTCTATCACTATAAGATGTATTATTTATTGGATGTCTATCACGAGGAGATGCTATCACCGTTTTGTATTTTCCTGGAAGATGTTTTTCTAAAAATCTATTCATTTCAATTTCTTTATTGGGCCCTTCTTGTATTCCTAAAATATCTGCATCAATACCTAAAATTACATCTCTAATTTGTTGAAAATGATTATCCGAGTCTGCATCCTCTTTGGGTTTGTCACCTGAAAAATAATTATTCATATTTTCAATATTCCAAGTTGCTATTTTGAGTTGTGTCACACATATAGAATTATTCTGTTACTTTTAAAATTTAATGAACATATGCAGTTGAAAGAATATTACTAATCAGTTTGAATGGGATACCACTTGTCTCAAAAAAAGTTCCAGATTTATAATAAATTCTCTAATCTATTTTCATTATACCGTTTTTAATGAGATATTCAAGTCCCATGATGACTTCATCCTCAGAAATCAAATCATCTGAAAACCATTTAAGCACTATTCTAATCCAGTCGGGTATTTTTTTGGTTTCAGCTATTGACATGTCATTTTTTATTTTGTCAATTTTTTGCAGATCAGTATTTTTAATTATTTCAATTTGTCGATGTATGCCAGCTGCCATTTCATTTTCTCCCAAATCCACATAAACTTGGCTTTTACCCTGTAAAGCATTAATATTAACAGAGTCGATAAAAAGAGCTTTGTCGTATTGTAACAATGCACTGTCATAATCTTTTATTTTCAAAAACACATTTCCCTTTCCAATTATTGCATCTATATTTTGAGGATTATGATTTAATGCTTTATCATAGTACAGTGTTGCATTATCATAATCTTTTAGCCCAGCATAAGAATTCCCCATTCCAACAAGAGCCTCCTGATTATCTGGTTCGACGATAACAGCAGAGGTACGATAAACAAGTTCTTTCTCATAATTTTTTTGATATGAATAAACATTGGCAATTCCGTTTAACGCATCAATATGGGTTGGCAAAATATCTAATGCTTCAAGTAAATGGTATTCAGCCTCATCACCAAGTCCAATTGCCAGTAAAGCATTTCCCTTATCACTCAAAAAATAAGGATTTGTGGAGTTTAGTACAATTGCCTTGTCATAGTATTCAATCGCAGTAGAAAAATCCCCCATTCTGTGAAATATCGCACCTTTTCCCGCTATTGCATCAGAGAAAGTAGGATCAACTTGTAAAATATTATCGTAAAGATGCATAGCTTGGGTGAAATTTCCCTGTGTAAAGTAAGATTCCGCATCATAGTACATTTGATTTTTTTCACTTTCTGATAATCCATATACACTCACAATTAATCCCTGAAACAGCATTAATCCCAAGAATCCAAACCAAAAGTGCAGATAAGGAAATTTCATGTGTTTGTAATACATGTTATTGATTTATTGATTTAACTATCACTCGAATGTTTTATGGATTCAAAGACATCTCCTCATGTTTTAGTTGTTCCATTAGTTCCCTCACTTCTTTGAATAAAATTCCGGACCCGACCGGATTCGAACCGGCGACCTATTGCTCCGCAAGCAATCGCACTATCCAAGCTATGCAACGAGTCCGAAAAGTTTGGGAAATTTACGCTTAATTTGGATTGCTATTTTTCAAAGAGGTTTAGCAAAAATGTAAGGAGTCTCATCAAGTTCATGAAAAGTCCAAGCAGTTGGTAATGAAACCGTTTTAACGGATTTTAGATTGTTTTTTTCAATTAACGTACCCCATCCAGCCTCGTTTTTTGGATCTGCCAAATATTTTTGAGAATATGTGCCGGCAAAAACCCAGCCAGAATTTTGTTGAACATTAGACATTGTGGAAATCTTATCAAATACACCTGAAGCCAACGAATTACCTCCCATTTGTGCTAGACCACCAATAAAGAAAAGAGGTTTTGTCAACTTTATTGAAGAATAATCAAACATGGTCGCATCAGAGCAATGAGGATTAAAGTCAAGTATACTGCACAACTCTTTTTGCAATCCTACCAACATATCGTCAATTTCTATGCTATATGATTTCAAATCTAAAATTTTTGCACAAAATGCAATTCTGCCATCACCGGAGCCAATATCAATTACCTCAGAATATTCAAATTTCTTTGCAAACAAAGCACAGATATATGCAGACATCAACCAGGTTGGAGAAAAAGGAGCATGGCTAGAACTATGTTGAATACTGTTTAACCAATATTTGTTGATGTCACCCTCGTAAACAACACAAGTTGTATTGCCAATAATTTGCTCATAGTGATTGTAGTAAATTGGACTTATTTTTGCAAATTCATGTAACAATTCTAAATCTTTTTGATCAATTGGAAACAATTCAGATTTTGAAACAGGAATTATTTCTTGAATTTGACTTTGCCCATCATAAATAGTTGTGAATTTTTTTTTTAAATTTATTAAATTTTTAGCAATATCTTCAATCATTTGACAGTCCTTTATCATATTGTTCTACAAACTCTTTTGTGCTCATTTTCTGTCGCAATTCTTCATAAGATTTTGCTTCATTTTCTATATCTTCTTTTGATTTTTGTTTAGATCCAGATTGAAGAGTGCTTGTAGTTTCTTGTATTGATTTTCTTAGATGTTCCATGATTCGAGGGTGTATGTCAGAATCAAATTTCTCAGTTATCACTTTCTCAATTTTCAGAATTTTATCAAGTAAAGGTTTTTGATTGTCAGAATTAATTTGTTGTTTCAACATAGTATTCATTGAAGAAATATTAATGATTTGATAATACATATCAATTATTTCAGAGATTGACAAATCAGATTTTAGGGTAGCAATATCAATTATTTTTAATAATTTTTCAGATTCAGTATCAAACATGACAGCGATATCATCAAATGAACTCATAGATGGAAAAGAATTTTGAATTTTTTAAAAATGTTGGTATTTGGAAAATTATGCTTCTTGTTCTGCCTGTTTGACAAAGACATAGTTCATTATCAATCCAGCAATGATTCCACCTAAAATTGGTGCTGCCCAATACAGCCAATGGAATTCCCAAAATCCAGAGATTAATGCAGGGCCAAACGTTCTAGCAGGATTTACAGATGCTCCAGTCAATGGAACTGCAATTAGGTGAATTAGAAAAACCATGCCACCGATGGTAAAACCATGCCATCCAGGAGATGCCTTCTTGTGTACAGCACTCATGAAGATTACAGTTACTAAAAAGAAGGTTAGGATTGCCTCAATTGCAAATCCAGAACTAATACTATTATTGATTAAATCACTTGGACCACCTTGAGTTGCAAAGTTTACCTTTGCTCCAAGTTCTGGCAAAATTACTTTTAATGTTGCAGCTGCTGCAACTGCACCAATTAATTGTGAAATTATATATCCAATTCCATCTGTTATTCCTATCTTTTTTGTAATCATCATAGGAATTGTAACTGCAGGGTTGATGTGAGCTCCAGATATATGTCCAAATGCATAAATCATCAAAGCTATTGCACCGCCGTGTCCAAGAGAAATAAACAATACAGATTGTGTTGTTAGTTCTTCTCCAAATGATGCAATTGCCAAAATTACTGAAAGAGGTCCAAAGAATACTAAGCCATAAGTTGCTATTGCTTCAGCAAGATACGCTCTTGGATTAACCATCAAGCAAAAGCCATTTGAGTTACCATATAAAACATTCGGACATGAACCGGTTCTCAAATAATGAAAAAGCAATTAATTATGGGCAAATCTATTTGATCATATATGATTTCTGAAGGGGATTTGGTTCCAAAATTTGAGATTAATGATGCTTACGGTAAAAAAGTTAAATCTTCTGACTTTAAAGGGAAAAAACATGTCATTTACTTTTATCCAAAAGATTTCACTCCAGGATGCACCACGGAGGCAGATGAATTTTCAAAAGATTATAAAAAATTCCAAAAAGCAGGAATCGAAATTATTGGAATTAGTCCAGACGATGTAGATTCGCATAAAAAATTCTGTGATGAAATGGGAATAAAATATTCACTTTTAGCTGATGTAGATAAAGAAATCTCAAAGATGTTTGGGGTTTGGGGTAAGAAAAAATTCATGGGTAGAGAATACATGGGAGTTATGAGAAGTACATTTCTCGTAGATGAAAAAGGGAAAATTTTTAAAATTTATCCCAAAGTAAAACCCGCAGGGCATTCAAAAGAAGTGCTAAAAGATTTTCTAAATTAAAAATAATTAAGAGAAAAGGTTGCAGAAAGATTAGAAACCTTTTGGAAGTGTACCTTTTTTAGGTTTTGGAGGTTCTACAGATGTTTCAAACCCTTTTGGCAATGCACCACTTTTTGGTTTTACTGTAGCTTTTGTTTCATCTGTAAGTGCTTCTTGGTAAGATTTTTCTTGTTCAATTCTTTCTTGTTCTATTCTTTGCAAGTAATCTTTTTCATATTCTTCTAGCTGATCTTTTCGAGATTTGCCTTCATTTTCATAGTTAGTTTGTTGTGGTGGAGGTGTTTGTTGAGTTTTCTCCATCCCTTTTGGAAGTGTGCCTTTTTTAGGTTTTGGAGGTTCTGGTGTTGGTGCTTCCACTTGTGCAGTGACGCCTTCAACACTCATGCTAACACCACTAAATGCTCCAAATGTTTTATCAGCTGGATGGAATGCCATTCTTGCTCTTGTTGCAAAGTATTGGTTGGATACTGCTGTGTAACCAGTAACTGTTGCTTTTTGATCATTCCAGTTCCTTGTTGGGACTTTTCCTACAGGAGCAGTTCTTCTTACAAAGTACCTGTTGGGTGCTGGAGAATACCCGGTTACTTTTGCTCTGTAATCATGAAATGAAGTCATTGGAGCAGTATAGTATGCATTCTCTAAAGCCTCTTGCACCGTTGCTGGAAGTTCTGATGTTGTTTCAGCTGGTTTTGGTACATCCTGTGGTTTAGGAGCTTCTGCTGGTGTTTCAAATCCTTTTGGTAGAGTGCCTTTAGGTTTGGTTGTTGCAGCAGGTCTTTCAGCGGGTTTTTCTGCTGGTTTTACCTCAGCTGGTTTTGTTTCTGCTGGTGTATCAAATCCTTTTGGTAGAGTGCCTTTAGGTTTGGTTGTTGCAGCAGGTCTTTCAGCGGGTTTTTCTGCTGGTTTTACCTCAGCTGGTTTTGTTTCTGCTGGTGTATCAAATCCTTTTGGTAGAGTGC
>JAOTSS010000084.1 GCA_029864805.1 Candidatus Nitrosopumilus sp.
AAACCAGCAAAGACTGCAGCTAAAAAGAAACCAGCAAAGACTGCAGCTAAAAAGAAACCAGCAAAGACTGCAACTAAAAAGAAACCAGCAAAGACTGCAACTAAAAAGAAACCAGCAAAGACTGCAGCTAAAAAGAAACCAGCAAAGACTGCAGCTAAAAAGAAACCAGCAAAGACTGCAACTAAAAAGAAACCAGCAAAGACTGCAGCTAAAAAGAAACCAGCAAGAAAATCTAGGCGATAAAGCTCCTAACATAATTTTTATGAAATAAATATAGGTTTGATTTCATAATATGATCATAAAAAAACGTGGACCAATTATCTCTATAATTGGATTGATACTTGTAGCAATCTCACTTTCAATTGCCTCCTCGATTGTCCCAAACAATATTTCTGAAATAAACAATTTCTTTGATTTATTGTTTGAAGGAATGTTTGATGAAATCTCAAATGAAATTCAAATTCTGCCTGACGATTCTGCCTATTTCTCGCATAGTATATCTTCATCAGATGTATTACTGTGGGGAATTAGAATTATTGATTACCAACCTGGTGATAAATTATCGATAAATATTTCAAATATTTACGGAGATGATTATGGTGTTTTTCTTCAAAATGAACCTGTTCTTTTTGAAATGTTGAAAATTGCTCAATCTGATACGGTAAATCTGGAAGTCAAAAACATTGGAACTCGAAATGTTGATGTCGTTGCAATGTTTTCTGAAGATCCAGAAAACTCTGATCCACTTTCAAATGCAGATTCTTCAACTATGAATGTGGTCTTAGTTCTTGCTCTTTCAGGGTTTTTGCTAATCCTTGGAATAATCATTTCAGTAATTGGAACAATAGTATTACTGATAGATTTGAAAAATAATCAAAACAATAAAAGAAGTTATTGAGGAATAGCTCTGAAAAAATTCACAATTAATTTTCAAAATTATGCACATGATCTCTTGATACATGTTAACGGATTTATCGACAAAGAGTAAAAATATAACTCCATAAAACCTTTTATTCCCAAAAAAGGTTCAAACCTCTAAAAATTCTACCAAGCACTTACTAAATGGATGTTGATCTGTGAATCAATCTTAAATAAAATCTCACAAGAATAATTTAATGAATAATTTAAACAGATGGATCTCATTACGTAACAAACTACGACTAACAGGGTTAGTAATATCTCCCGTTCTATTTACAATAATTATTTCTTATCCTATAGATGGGTTAGCCTTTGAAGCCAAGCTTGTTTTAGGATTGGCTGTATGGATGGCAGTATGGTGGGCTACTGAAGCTATCCCCTTTTATATTACTGCATTGATTCCATTGTTTGTATTCCCACTGCTTAGTGTGGCAGATATTGACAAAGTAATTTCTGCGTATGGTGACAAATTAGTATTTTTATTGATGGGTGGATTTCTAGTTGCAAAGACAATAGAAAAAGTAAATCTTCACAAACGATTTGCGTTAAACACTCTGAAAGTAGTAGGAACAAAACCAAAAAATATCATTTTAGGATTTATTATTGTCACTGGCTCCCTTAGTGCTTGGATTACAAACACTGCGACTGCTCTGTTAATACTTCCAATTGCAGTTGCAGTTATCTCACAAGTAGATGTTGCACAGAAGAAACAATTTGCTATTTGTTTAATACTCTCAATTGCATATGCTGCTAGTTTAGGAGGGATGTCTACATTGATTGGTACTGCACCTAATGCTCTTTTTGCTTCGTTAAGTGAATCATTGGCTGATGTTGAAGTAATTTTCTTTGATTGGATGTTAGTTGGAATTCCATTAAGTGTTGTTTCTCTTTTCGTACTATGGATATACATGACTACATCGGCAAGACTGGATAATCGTAAACCAATTCTGAAAAGCAAAAACATTATCACAATAGAATTAAGAAAACTTGGAAATTGGAGCAGAAATGAAAAAATTGTTCTGATAATATTTGCTGCAACTGCAATTGCATGGGTAACTCGAGGACTGTTTTGGAAAGACTTAGCTCCATTTGTAGGAGATCATGTAATAGTTCTAGTTGCCGTTACTGCCTTGATGATACTGCCATCAGGTCAAAAGAGACAACGCTTGTTGGATTTGAGAACAGCAAGCAAGATTCCATGGGGGGTCTTAATATTAATCGGAGGTGGCTTGGCTCTAGCTAGTGGTTTTACTGTAACAGGATTAGATGCTTGGATAGCAGACAAGCTGTTGTTTATTGGTGATCTTGACTTTTTCTTGATTGTTCTAATTATCGTCACCATTACAATGCTAACAAGTGAACTCATGAGCAATACTGCAGTAGCTGCTTTATTACTACCAATTATGGCAGTTTTAGGATCGGTATCAGAATTAGATCCTATTTTATTCATGGCCCCTGTTGCATTTGCAACAAGCTATGGATTTATGATGCCAGTTGGAACTCCGCCTAATGCCATTGCAATTGGCAGTGGACATGTATCCATTAAACAGATGGTTCGATATGGGCTGCCGTTTGATCTTATCTGTATTCCAATTGTCACAATAATGATGGTTTTTTTATTACCAATGGTTTGGGGAAGTTAACCGTCCCTCTCTAAAGTAATCATTTCATGTGTGTTTCCTACATGCAAAACAATCCTCAAAAACCCCTCTTGATATTTTAAAACGTGTTTGATCTGTATACCCGTAATTGCTTCAGGTCTTGCACCTGTAGCTGAACAAAAATGAAGTAATGCATGTTCTCTTTTGTATCTACAAGTGAGTGATAATCTCCTAATCTGTTCTGCATTGATTGCTTTATCGCCACCATCTTCATTAAATCTGGATAAATCTGCTTTACCGAATCTTCATTGTAACCCCATCCATTTACTTTGAAAAACTTAAAACCCCTGAAAGATAGGTTGGAACCGAGTTGGGACTTGTTGCATCTGATTGGCATCTCTTTCTAAGGTAAATCACATAATTCTGCAAAATTTGATTTTTATTAAATCTCGATAACAGTATCAGTGATTCATAATCTTTTTTTGATCAATTTAAAAAGCAATCTGGCATTTTCTTATATATTGCAAAAGCCCTTTTTGATTTACAATAATTTTCAAAAAGTATGTGGCATCTAGAGTTTTATCCCTGTGTTTAGAATGGGTTTTTACTATATCTTTACGAGTCACCTTATCTTCTACAGTCCTGACTAGTGATAATATTTGAAAAATTAATTATGATATTGTGTAAAACTATTGAGGATTTATTTCCATCTGACCAAATTTACCTTTGGTAAGTGATACTTCGCCTTTGAACTCATTTGTGTACCCGTTTGTAATCACAACGGTGTCTCCTACATTGACTGCTTTGATGTCGTCACCCCACAATGTGAGTTTCATTTGGTCATCTTCAGTTTCACCGTTAGATATGATTGCATCGCAGACATCAACTGTTCCTCCACTTTTCAGATTTACAGTCCTTGGATCTCCTTTACTTTTCACTTCGGCGTTTACGTTAACCCCACTTCGCATTTTCTTTGCTTGTGAAATTGGTATGAACTCTGTCATGTATTTTTGAATCAAATTAGCACGATTATAAGCTTTCTCAAAAAATAATGAAAAATTGGATCAACATTGAATTTTCTCATAATAGTAATTGAGAAATATTGGTCAATACACAATCTCATTGCAGAGGTATCGAAGCCCGGTCAACCGAGAGGGACTCAAGATCTTCATAATAGGAAATTCCTTCTCTCAGGAGTTCGTGGGTTCAAATCCCACCCTCTGCATTTCATTATTTCTGTGACTGCTGAATTTATTAAAAACTACGCAACTAGTGTTTTAACTTTAGTTGTAGAATGTGTTGATATTTTTTTGTGCATATCTGCCAATTCTTCGTCCTTGAAAGATAGATTGCATCTAAAACATTTCCAAACCATCTCGGACATGTACGGTATAGGCACAAATTGCTTATAAAGATATTGCATGATTGATTCAATTTGTTAGAAAACATGATCATTGTTTTGAAAAACTTGTAATTCTTTTAATTTTTTAGATCATAATGATTTTTTTTATGACTAAGTACTAATCCAAGGGTTTAGAAACAAAAAAAGAGAAAGAATTTTTGAAAGAAATTGGATATTTTTGAAATTTTTAGTGAATATTCGTATTTTGGGATTTTTCTTGTATTGATTGGGGTAAATACTGCCCCTATCTTGATGCCGCCAAGTTGGATTGTTTTGACATCATTTTATCTTCTAGATCCTAGCTTGAATGTTTTTTTTCTTGCAATGGTGGGTGCCACTGGTGCAACTCTTGGTAGATTCTTTCTCAAAAAAATTAGTGGATTATTTAGAAAATTTGTTGGAGAAGAACAGAAAACCCATCTTGACATAATCGGAGATTATCTAAATCGTAAAAAATATGGCTATGTTATGGCATCTTTTCTATTTGGATCTACGCCTCTTCCAAGCAATATGTTATTTATCGCCTATGGACTAATGCGTGCTAAGAGCATAAGCATCTATGTGGGGTTTTGGTTCGGCAGAACAATTTCTTATGTAATGATGATTTATTTTGGAGATGCAGTTTTGAGACCATTTTTTGAAATCTTTGAAGATCGTATCACTGGAATTCTGTTAATTGATGGTGTAGGAATTGGTACTATTATTTTATTTGCATCTATTAATTGGACTGTTTTAATAACTCAGAAAAAAATAAAATTTGTAAAACCAAAAATTTGGAGAATCTAAATGGCAGTGCTTGATTTATTAAAAGACGAGGTAAAAAAAAGAATTGAAAATGACTCAGCACATGATTTTAATCATATCCTGAGAGTTTACAATAATGCTCAAAAAATCTGCAAAAAAGAAAAAGCAAATGAAAAACTTGTTTTAAGTGCTGCATTATTACATGATTTGGTATCTTATCCAAAATCTGACAAGCGTTCTAAAACATCCTCAATTGAGAGTGCAAAAAAATCAAAAAATATTTTAAAAAAATATGATTTCTCAAATGAGGAAATCACAATAATTTTTAATGCAATTAGCGAACATAGTTTTTCCCAAAATAAAATTCCAACTAGTATTGAAGGAAAAATTCTTCAAGATGCCGATAGGTTAGATGCATTAGGTGCAATTGGAATTGCTCGAGTTTTTGCAACTGGAGGTTCCCTCAAACGCCCGTTTTATAATCATGATGACCCTTTTTGCAAACAAAGAATACCTGATGATAAAATATGGACCATAGATCATTTTTTTAAAAAATTACTCAAACTGGAATCTTTAATGAATACAAAATTTGGTAAAATAGAAGCAAAAAAGAGAACTGTTGTCTTAAAGGATTTTTTAAAACAATTAAAACAAGAAATTTAGCCATAATCTACATATCTGTCATATCTAGTCTCGACATCCTTATTTCCTCCTGATTTTATTTTCTCATATTCTTCATTTTTTCTAAATTCTATGTATTTGATAATGTCTGAAAATCCATCTTCTTTTGGATAAGATTCAAAAACTGGTTCTATTTTTCTTAAAAATTCTAGTGTCTTTTCTCTGTATTCTTCTCTTGTTGGCTTTTTGATCCCTTTCATTCTGAACCAAATCACTGCCCAACTTGAGCCTACAACATGTGGCAATAAATCAAATGCTCTTTGAATCTCAAAACGCTCGTCGTTTCTCATGATTCTTGAAGAAATTTTGAGGCAGATTTCGCAAAATATGTCACTATCATGTCTGCACCTGCTCTTTTAATTGAGTATAGTATTTCTTCTGTGATGTCTTTTTCATTAACATATCCTAATTGTGATGCAGCTTTTATCAATGCATACTCTCCAGAAACACTGTATGCCGAAACTGGAATATTGAATTTTCTTCTAGTTTCTGCAATTAAATCTAAATAAGACAGCGCTGGTTTTATCATCACAATATCTACCCCTTCGTTTATGTCTGTTTCAACTTCCATCATAGCTTCTCTTGCATTTGTGTATGGAA
>JAOTSS010000085.1 GCA_029864805.1 Candidatus Nitrosopumilus sp.
ACCGTGAATCAGAAAGGCTTTTTATTAACTCTAATGGCTCAACCAAAAAGTGCCTCGATAGCTCAGCCTGGTAGAGCGAACGCCTCGTAAGCGTTAGGTCACGGGTTCAGATCCCGTTCGAGGCTTTGATCTGTAAAAATTTTATAATCGTTTAAATTTTTTAACTATTTATTCATCGAAAGTTTCAATATCTATTTCTAATTCTTCTCCTAACCCTTTCCACCACTGTTTTGATTGTTCTGCCATGTTCCCCTTGTGAATTACGTTGAATTGTCCTTTATAGATCTGTCGGTTGAATGATGACTGATCACTTGGTAATTTTTAAAATATTTTTACTCTTCAATTTCTTCTTGCTTTCTTTTCATTTTTCTGTATATGATTATCAAAAGTGTAGCTCCTGCACATCCCCAAAACAATTCTGATGTGCCATTTTTTATTCCATATGATTCGAATAAACCTACAAACCCTAGCGACATAATTGCTACAAGAACTAATCCTATCATTTCAAGTAATTTTACCATCTTATATTCTCATTATGTAATTTCAAAAAGATATATGGTTTTGTAAATAAATTGATTTGTGGATAAATACCTTCTAATAATCTTGATCTTTATGGTTGTAACTATTCCTTTAGCATTTGTTGAACCATCTTCGGGAGAGTTCCGAGATCCACCTTTCATTCCACTATTTTATGCAGCTATTGCAGGAATAATCCTCATTTTAGTTTACAGCTCATATAAAGAAAAAAGAGAACGACAAAAAGCTAATGCTAAAAGAAGATCTAGAAAATAGATTTTAAAGTTCTAACCCGAATGATTCTGCAATACTGGAAAAGTTTGCATAAGATTCCAAGTATTGTCTTCCTTTTGGTGTAATTACAAAAGTATTCTTTCCATCAAACTCAATTTTGTTAATTAATCCTGCACCGGTTAAATTCTGTAAGAATTTAGATAATCTTGAATGAGATAAATTTGCCTTTGTTAAAAGTGAAGTCGTTTTGATACCTTCCTGTCCAGACTGTTCAGTAACAGTAAGCAAGTCTGCAACTATCTGCATACTAGTTCTATAGGATACCATATGTATGATACCTCAAACTCAGATATAAGGGTATTACCACTCATTCAGATCAGATAAATAAGCTCTAGGCTTATTTGTCTGCATTGTCTTCTCAATCTTCCATTACTTGGTTTGATGACTTTGTAGGTGTTGCTTATCGATATTATGACCTTAGAATGAATGTGGTTCCTTTGTTTACTGACCAAAAAGAATCTGCATCTATTTGGCACGATATGATTCATTGGTGGATAGATCCATCCATTAAAGTCAGATTTGTAGAAATGGATGATGATTATTGGTTCATAATGGGTTCAGACTCTCAAAAACCTGAAACCAATTTATCATTTTTTAAAGTATTGTCAAAGTCCAAAAATTATGAACGATTTAAGAAGGGACATGGTGGTGAAGCATATCTCAGATTGGGAGTATATGCAAAAAAATCACTCAGTGATGTAAAAAAAGATGCTTTGTGTAATTGCAGTCATGAAGCTCAAGATCATGATGAGAATGATAACGCTGTATGTCTATTCAATACCTGCGACTGTAAACAATTTTCTAGTTTTCAAGTAAATTTATTGAAAAGAAAAAAAACAATAACTGACATTAAATTTTTAGAAGAAAAAGATGTGAAAGATGATCCACTTGCATGGAATTGTCTTAATACAAATAAATATTCAAAATCAGAAAAAATCTAATCCAAATGTTTGTTTACTCTAACATGTTCTCCTGGATAATACTCGTTAATTTTTTTTGAATAGCAATTTCCACAAATTGAACCTTCTATCCTCCATTCATCCATGGGATTGAAACGGAATTGGATTTTTTCACTACAAATAGCACATTTTTCTTTTGAAACCAGAGTGCTTTTGCTCTTTTTAATCAATATAAAAAACATTCTCGTAGAAAACACCAATCATAATAATTATGTTAAATATCACTGGGTTTTACTGAATTTAGGTAGATCGTCTGACCAATGTAAACCTCCTGCAAGATTTTTACTTGGTTGGACTTCTACCTTTGAAATTAAAATAAGTTATTTGTTAGTTTTTTTAATGATACGATCTCATCATCTTCTTGTCTGATTTTTTTATCAATTACGCGCAACATTGTATCATTCCAAACATGTTGGGAGAAGAAATTATGTTTAGTGTTGGCCAATTCAATTTCATCATCTACTACTGTATCCTCAAGAAATTTGGTTACAATTATATCTGTAATCTTTAAAATCCTGGAATTCAGTTTGAAACTACGAAAAATAGGCTCCAATTTTCTAATGTCTCCTTTATAATCTCCTTTCGATTCAAGAATTTTCTTATGGAGAATTCTAAAATAAACAGCCACAAAAAATAATGTTGCATATCTTTTTGTTTTATGTCCTCCTTGTTTTCCATATTTTAATGATTTTTTTGCAAATTCTTTGACAAGATACGGATATAGTAAAAGTCTGTAATCATCTTTTAGATTGTCATTAAAGATATCATCGTATTTACTTCCTCTTGGAAGAAACTGAGCTGGTGAACTGTATGCTTCTGTTGGCCTTTGTTCAATTCCTGCAACTAGTGATTGAATTGCATCTTTAGCAACAATTACTTTTTTATGATTATCTGGAAGATAATTATTGTAAATTAAATCTCCTTCATATTCACATTGTTTTGACTTTGATTTGCTATCGAAAGAACCTGCTTGAATTTCATAAAAATAACCACAATTTCTTAATTGTGATTTAATTGATTTATGAAAATCCATTAAAGAAACAAGATCTTTCCCTCTTACAGAATTTTGAGAATTCCTATATTTTGTAATATTATTTTGTTCTTGTTCATCATCTGCTTTGATAATGGTAACTGTCATAGATCCGTCCATATTTTTCGTTCTCTTTGAATGATCAAGAATTGAATTTGATGTTTGAGCTCCATTAACAATTTGAGGTGCATGAAGCTCAATCAAATTCTCCCCTAGCTCTATAAAATCACTAACTACAATAGTAATCCCATTGTTATAAAAAAAGAATTTATTTGGATTACTTTGTAATGTTTCTCTTAATCCTTTGTTGACTGTAGTCTTGAATTGCATCCATTGTCTGATATTTGATTCAAAAACATAATCTCTACTCTTACTTACAAATTCTGTTAATTCTCGTAATTTTAGAATACCTAATATTGTATTTTCATGTCTAAGCATTCTCTCTAGTTTAATAGATGATTTTTTACCTGCTGCTGGTTTCTTGATTCGATCCCACAGTTTTTGAATTATTTTTTCTTCATCTATTATTTCAACTTCTTCATCTTTATATTCTACTTTTTGATCAGTGACATAACAACACTTTATTTTTAAATTTTTTTCTTTAATTTTTGTTACAAGCTGAGCCAACTCAGGTCTCATTCTTGTAACGTCTTTTGCTAGTAATCGTTTTGCGTCTTCTTTGAATTTTACAATTGCTTCTAATGAATGAGATGTCCCATATTTTGATTGGAATAATCTAATCGTATTATCTGAAAAATCTACTGGTAGATATGCATCTATCCCAAGATCATTTGCTCCATCAACAATAGCATCAGCTGCATCATCCTCTGTTGCCTCAAAAACTCTTGTTAGAATCCATTGAAGGAAATTATTTCCTTTTTCAACATCACTTTTTGAATTTTCAGCATATTCATGAATACTTCCTCGAATATTTTCAGCAAATCCTTCTAGGGGTGGACTGGAATTTTTTTGTACTAGAAGTGTATGGGAACCTGGAATGTATTCTAATAATCCTTTTTCGTTGTGAGTCAATTGGACTTTCTAGTATGTTATATATTTAGAGAATTTGGTAATTATGTAATAACTCTATTTTGGATGTGATATGTTTTGATAAAAAAGATTACTATAATGAGCGTAGTTGTAGTTTTAATTGTAATTTTGGCATTATCTATACCAGGAAATTCTGATAAAAAAAATACTGAAACATCTGATTTAGTTGTAAAAGGTGATGTTATAATGCCTACAAAAGTTTCACGTCCAGGATGTGAAGTACAAGATATTTGCTACATTCCATCTTTAATTGTCATTGAGAAAGGGAAACAAGTAACATGGGTAAATCAAGACTCTGCATTTCATAGTGTGACTTCTGGTTTTTACGATGAGCCTACTGAACTTTTTGACAGTGGTCATTTAGATCCTTTTGAATCATTTTCTCTTACTTTTGATGAGTCTGGAACATATGATTATTTTTGTACTCTTCATCCTTGGATGAAGGGGCAAGTGATCGTAGAATAAGGTACCCGAGGGAGTCGAACCCCCTTGTATAAGCTTTGCAGGCTCACGCATAACCGTTCTGCCAGAGTACCATTTTAAAAAACACAAAATGAACAATTAAACTCTTTAGATTAGAATTTGTTAAATGGTTTTGAAGCCAACTTTACATCTTCTCCTTTTACTGTTTTTCTTCCTGCATGAGAGGACATATCAACTGCACTTTTTGCGATACTGTCTGCAATCTCTTCGATCACTCTTCTTAATTCGTCTGCTGATTCATCACTAACTCTTTCAGCACCAGCTTTTTTCAAAATTCTATACATTGCAGATAATCCGAGTTCTGATGATCTCATGAAATCTATTTTAGTTTTTTCCGAAAAAAGATAATGAGTGAAAAAATATCACCAAGGAATCGATTTATACAGACTATTTTAAGAATTGATAAAGAAAATGACATGGTATATTGATTCTCACATACATTTGTCAGATCCTGCATATCGTTCTGATATGAAATTTATTTTAAAGGAAATGGAATATTTGAAAATTAAAGCGTGTTGTGTATCTATGGATGTTGAAAATTCTTTCCAAACTCTAAAGTTGGCACAACAAAGTAATCTTGTATTGCCTTTTATTGGAATTCATCCAGAATGCGCTAACGATGATCTTGAAAAAATGATTGCGTTGGTAGAAGATAACCATGCACATCTTTCTGGAATTGGGGAGATTGGATTAGACCCTACTTATGTACGTAATATTGATGATGCTAAAAGACAAAGACAGGTTTTTGAAACATTGTTATCCTATGGGGAAAAATTTAACAAACCTGTTTCCATTCATTCAAGAAAAAGCCTTGATGATATTTTTGAAATAATGACATCCTATAGCACCAAACATGCATTACTTCATTGGTTTGATGGTGGTAAAAAACAACTACGCAAAGCAATGGATATGGGATTTTTTGTGTCTTATGGTCCTGTAATGGTTTATGCAAATGATAAACAACTTTTAGCCTCCATTACAGATGAATCAAAAATTCTTGTTGAAACTGATGGCCCTGTAAAATTTTCGAGATGCTTTGAAATGAAATCTGGGCAAATTACCTTTATCCCAAGTGTGATCTTCTGCGCCTCAAAAATTCTGGGAAAAACATTTGATGAAATGACTTTTTTATTAGAAAAAAATACAAATTCATTCCTTGGAATATAGGTATAAAATACCCCCATTCTTAAAATAAATATTGGATAGAATTAAGCGTCTTTCATACGAGGTTTTGGTAGATCATAAATCTAAATTTGGTGAAGATTTTGCTAATAACAAAAAGGCTCTTGATCAAGTTTCTATTATTCGCTCTAAAGGTTTGAAAAATGAAATAGCTGGATATATTACAAAATTTATTAAAAAAGAGATTCGAGAGGAAAAATTCAAACAATCTAGAATTGAATCTTCACGCATTGAAGAACAAACAAATGAAAAAATTTCAATAGAAACACCTGAAACTGTTACAGAAGCAACACCTGAAACTGTTACAGAAGCAACACCTGAAACTGTTACAGAAGCAACACCTGAAACTGTTACAGAAGCAACACCTGAAACTGTTACAGAAGCAACACCTGAAACTGTTACAGAAGCAACACCT
>JAOTSS010000086.1 GCA_029864805.1 Candidatus Nitrosopumilus sp.
TGTTAGATTTACTAGATTCCAATTATCTGATATTTTTTGATCGAACAAAAATGACTTTTTGGAAGAAAGGACGTTCATTCAAATATTATTTTGAGAATCTTTCTACAATTCCAGATATTTTAAAATTTAAAGTTTTTGATAGCATAGGCAAAAAAATTATTGGATCATTGGATCAAAGATTTGTAGGGGATTTTGGAGATTCTGGAAATATTTTTGTGTTAAAAGGTTCACAATGGAGAATTTTAAATGTAGATGAAAAATCTTTCACTGTTAATGTTGAGCCGTTTAGAGGAGGTGGAATAACTGTTCCATACTGGGAGGGTGAAAGTATACCTATTGACTATAAAACTGCACAAAAGGTAGGGAAATTTCGAAGTAAAGTTAAGAATGGATCACTTGTTCTAAACAATAAACTAATTGAAAAATTAAATTTTGATGTAATTCCTGACGAAAATAATATTGTTATTGAGTCGAATAAATCTCAGGGTTCAATTGTAATTCATTCATGTTTTGGAACTAAAATTAATTCCACTCTGTCGACATTACTTTCTTCATTACTTTCTTCATTACTGGGTTCAATAGTTGATTCACGTTCAGATGGTTATAGAATTGTTTTATCTTCTAGATCACGCATTTCAGAAAAACTTTTCATCGAAGTTCTAAAAGATGACTATGATCTGTATTCAATTATTAGTACATCTTTAACAGGAACTCATAATGTAAATTGGCGTACATGGTGTGTTGCTAAAAAATTTGGAATAGTTGGACGTGGTGCAATCTATGAACGAAAATCAGCTAGGTTTTTGTATGAACGATATTCCAAAACTGCACTTGTGCATGAAGCACTTCGTGAATTATTTCATGATAAGTATGATCTCAAGAATTCAGATGAAATTTTAAAAAAAATTCGTGAGAATGAAATACATATCAGATGGTTAGAAGTTGATCAATTTTCAAAATTAGCAGAACCAGTTTTAGATCATACAACAAAATACTACTCATCTCCTGCAAATCTTGATAAAGGAATTCTTGATCTTGTAAAAGCTAGACTCCAGAAAACAAAACACCGCCTAATTTGTGCTAGATGTGGTAAATGGGAACAGTTAGTTGAAACTCATCAAGTTAAAAATATCTTGATTTGTCCTTATTGTAAGGGAAGACAAATCACCGCAACTTATCATTCTGATTATGATCTTCCAAAAATTATCCGAAAGAAACATAAAGGAAAAAAACTGTCTGCTGATGAAAAATATAAGTTTAATCGTGCCTGGAAGGTCTCATCTTTGGTAGAAAATTTTGGTAAAATTGCTATTACTGTAATGTCCGGATACGGTGTTGGTGCTGATACTGCAGCTAGAATTTTACGAAATATGGTTGATGAGGAATATCTCTTTAAACAAATCTATGAAGCTGAAAGACAATATGTTATAACAAGAGGATTTTGGGATTCTTAATTTTTCTTGGTAATTTTAGAAAATGCACTTAAAAATAATTCAATTCTACCTTCAAGTCCTGCTTTTGCATTTAATCCTGTTATTGAAACAATTTCTCCTAATTCGCATTTATCAACAAGTCTTGCTTGATTTCTCCATCCTTTAACCCAAATTTGACCCGTATCATCTTCTACAAACATCTCTGAAAGTGATATTGATTCTCCAGATTTTGTTTGAACTTCACGTCTTTCAGGAACTTTTAAGATAATTGCTTCAATACAGTAATTTCCATCTACTTTGATTTCATTTATTTTTGTTCTGATCTGAGATAATGATGGAATCGATTCATCATCGTCTAATTTTCTTACAAATGAATTATCATCAAGTGTAATTGAATTTCCATATATTTTTGATGGCATGCACTCTATTACATCTCCTTCTACACAGATACTAGTTGAATTTGAAAAATCACTAACATTGTATAGGTTCCTCTTGTTGTCAACTGCTAAAATCATACTCTTACCATTCTCTGTTGGTGATATAGAAAGAATTCTTGCAATTACTGGTCCTGCTTCTTTTCCTCCTTCAATATCAATAATTGTTGCATCGTTTCCATGAATTTCTAATCCTTGATTTCCTGATTTGACTTTAACCCCCAGTAATCTTACTTTAGCAAACTGTGAGATCATGTTAGGAATAGATGATTCATCTTTTCCCCAAAGAACTACTCTAATCCCGCTTCCATCTTCTCCTTTTAACCTCATTCTAAGTGCCTTTCCAGGTTGACCTCGAGAATTTGTAAATTTCATTTCGCTGATTACACCATCAATCATGCCTGAAATCACAAGATCCTTTTGTCCTTCTTGTAATTCACTAATACCTTTTGTAATGGTATCTATAGTTGGAATTTTACTTTGATTATCTGTAGTTTCAATATTAGAACCAGAACCAATGTTTATTGTTGGGGAACCATCAAGATCCGATTTCACATAAGCTTTAATGATTTTAATTAAATCTCCTGGTTTTAGATTTTCTAAACCTGGTAAATTCGCTTTTTCATCCCATAATTTTACACTAGCAGTAGAATTTTCATCGTATACCGTCATTGTTCTAAGATAAAATGGTGAACCATCTTTTCTTGAAAATTGTTTTGCTGGTGAAAGATTCAAGACTCTTGTTTCTAATGAAATTTCTTTTGCTCCTGCATACAGATCCTTTAAACCCATTTCTACTTTTAATGGCTCAGATAAAGTAACACCATAATCAGATGCAATTAAAAACAATGCCCCTTGATCTGTCAAATACCCTGCACCAATCTTTTCTTTTTTAATCTTAATTTGCTCTTCTACATCTTCTTTTGACAGTTCAGGTTTTTGTTTAAGTAATTTACTCATTAAACTTTCTAATTCTGACAATTCGTTTTTTGTAAACTTAATGTATTAATAAAAATTTCATTCATTTCTATATTTTTTACTTTAAGAAATGATCGCTTTCAACATCTTTTTCTAATATAAAATTCTAAAAAAACTCCTTTAATCTATATTTCTTCATGGCTCTTCATAGAGAATTCAATTTTTTTAGTAATCATCTTAATTTGCCTCATTAACTAAATTAATAGGAAGATCGCAGTTTTGTTATGTCCTGCATTGATGTTAGCCATCTGTCCAAATCATATGGTTCAATTCATGCCGTAAATGATCTTGTATTATCAGTAAAATCAGGAGAAATCTTTGGATTTTTGGGCCCTAACGGTGCTGGAAAATCCACTACGATCAAACTTCTTACAACTCTAATTCCACCTTCAAGTGGAATTCTTTCTATTTTAGGCATAGATGCTGTAGCTAATCCTCTTAAAGTTCGTCATAAAATAGGCGTTGTTTTACAACAACCAAGCTATGAGCCTACTTTGTCAGTTGAAAAATCTCTTGATAAATATGGAATGATGTGGGATGTTCCAAAAACTGTGCGTAAAAAAAGAATGGAACAACTTTTGATAGATTTTGATCTTGTAGAAATTAGAAAGAAAAGAAATGAAGATCTTTCAATTGGACAACGAAGAAGAGTTCAGGTAGCTCGTGAATTTATGCATGATATGGAATTATTATTTTTAGATGAACCCACTGTTGGTTTAGATCCAAGTGCTAGAAGAAAATTGTTAGATTATCTAAAAAATAAAGTAAAAACAGGATTAACAATTTTCTATACAACTCACATTCTTACCGAAGCTGAATATCTATGTGATAAAATAGCTATAATCAATAAGGGTAAAATCCTCACAGTAGATTCTCCTGATGCACTAAAGAACATATTTGGAAAAGAAAAAACTATAAAAATTCATTTATTAGAAAAACAAACCAGAATTTCCCCTCTTCTTTCTGGAATTTCAGATTTTAAAATTAATTATGAGAATGGAACTAATATCATAATTCATTCAGAACAATCTGAATTAGTACTGTTAAAAGTATTGAAAATACTTAATGATAATGCAATTGAAATTGAAGATCTTTCAGCTGTACCTACAAATCTTGAGGAAATATTTTTAAAAATGATGAGAGACAATGCATCCAATAGTTAGACTTGTAAACAGAAATCTTACGATTTCTCTTAATCCTGGATTTTTAATTTGGCAGGTTATTTTTCCTTTGATCTATATTTTTGTTGCAGGATTTGCGTATGCTCCATTAATTAATAATGTTCCGTTTGGTGCAAAAGATCTTGACTATCCAGCATTTTTAGCATCAGGTATGATCGGATTTAACATCATGAATAGTACCCTTGTTTCTGGCATCATTATTTGGAATGATAGAAGGCATGGAATGTTTGAACAAATTATGTCTGGCCCATTTACTAGAAGTCATTATATTCTTAGTAATATTTGCACTATAGGAATTGTTGGATTAGTAAGTGCGGTTTTGATCGCTCTAGTTGGCTATCCAGTATTTTTTGAATCTGTAGAATTTTCATTAATCACTATTCCGATAATTGTTTTTGGTGCTATTACTGGCTCTGTACTATTTGGTTCACTAGCATCAATAATTTCTACTAGGTTACGCTCAAGTGAAGGATTTAATGTAATCATTAACACGGTTTTTCTGTTTTTTGCATTCGTTAGTACTGCATTTTATCCAGCTGCTGGTGCACCTGAACCTCTAAAATCAGCATTTTATCTAAATCCACTTACTTATCTTGTAGATGTAATTAGAGCGGGAATTTTTGGAAATGTAACTGAATTTGTAATAATCGAAATGATGATTCTTGTTGGTATTGCATCACTGCTATTTGTTGTTGCTTCAAAACTTCTCACAAAATTAGATTTCTAGAAAATATAATTAGTTTTTAGACTTTTCATATAATTCATTAACTTTTTTAACAATATCTAAATTTTGATAATCGACTAAACTCAAATTTGGGATTACACAATGCCCTCCAATAATTCCTGGATACATTTTTGGCCTATTACCTAAATTTTCATGTATTTCATCTGCAAATTTCCACATCTCATCAAAATTAACACCTTCTTTATCACAAATCATTTTTGTAATCTGAGCATAATTGATTAGCCATCCATAATATGTTGTATCAACTAATATTTTTGCAAGTTCTGCAGTTTTGGTTGTAGACATCCAATCTATTTTTTCAAATCTTTTTTTCAAACCTGATTTTATTTCTGGTTGCATTTGTTTGTCATCTGATGAAATAAATTTTGTATATTTTTTAATATCCTCCAAAAATCTTCTATGTACTCCACGAACTGGTGAAAACAAAATTGGTATTGCAGAATTTTTTTGTATATTTTTTGTTGTTCCAGGTTTTACTGTAGAATGAATTAAAACATATTTCAAATCTTTAATCTTGTCAATCCAATTTAATGTGATATTTACAAATTCTGGCAATTCTCCCGGAATACAAACATGAAGATATTCAGGATTTTTAATCACTATATTTTCAGAATAATTTCTACATTTTGATTCTTCAAGATCAATTCCTATGCATTCAAAATTTCTTTCAACAAGTAAATTAAATAACGTCTCTCCCACTTCTCCCATTCCTAATATGATATCTGTCATATGTCTAATTTCAGAAAAACTACCCAGTTATATTCATGTTACAAAAATATTGTTTTAAAATAAGGTAGCCCGGCCCAGACTCGAACTGGGGTCAAAGGCTTCAAAGGCCTCTATGCTTGACCGCTACACTACCGGGCTGCTAAATCGAGCACTTCCATTCCCTTAATGAACTTTTTATCTAA